>CANPYS010000005.1 GCA_947588655.1 uncultured Alphaproteobacteria bacterium
TGTTATGCGCAAACTTATCCTCTTTGCTAACTCTTCCCTTAAACCTTGTGCATAACTCTTTTATCTGGGTTGATGACACCTTCTTTATTGGCAGGACTCATTGGGCAATACACGAACTAGTTTATGGAAATACTAGCCAATTCCTAAAGTTTTGTTAATTAAAGAAGTCAAAAGGTTTTTTCCAACATCTGTAGCAACCCCAAGTGAAAAACCTTTAACTTTATGAAAAATAGTATCATTTTTTAACGCATCTAAAAATTCAAGTCCTTGAGCGGTTATTCTTAGTTTTGCCCCATTTGCACGCATTGGACGGGAATAGCCTTGCCCTGTATAAAAACAAACACCTAACTCTGCAATAAGATTGGCATCTTTAGCTAAGAAAAAATGTCCTATAAATTTATCATTGAAAGGTTGCTCTTCATTAGTTTTTTCTTGCACTTGCTCTGCTAAAGTATTCAACATCATAAAATAACTTTTATTATCAGCCAGCGTTTGAAGAATTAATTTTATAAATTCCATATCTTGTTTCATAAATTCTTTCCTTATGTAAAGATTAAACATAAATAAAAAATTTCTCAAACTCTTCCAAATTATCAGCAGTAATTTGAATCTTTTCTTAATAATGCCTATGATTCAAAAAACCATTTTCTACTATTTTCGTTGTTTTTACTCAACAGTTTCTTTAATCCCTCTAAATCATCTGGTGATGATAACTTATGTATCATTCTATGACACGTTGGACATAAAATTAAAAAATCATCCGGTTTAACTATACGACTTTCACCTTCATCTAGTTCAGAAAATGGAGTTTTATGGTGAGCTTCTAATATGTTTTTCATAGTCTCTCCATATTTTTTTACAGGATCTAAACCACACCCCATACAAACATACCCAAGATGCTCTTTTATTGCTTTAATGTCTTTATTAGAAAGTCTCCCCTCATACTTAATATGATTATCTTTTCGCCGTTTTTCTTCCTCAAAAAACTCTATACGTTTCAGCACATGCTGAAAATTATTTTGTGGCAAAATCCCTTTAAATGATTTTAATTCATTCCTTAAATTCTCTTTTATATATTCTTCCCCAATTTCAGCTTCATTAATCAGTGTTTTTAAGCCTTTTTCTCTTGTTGGATAAACATCTGTATAATTAAATTGTTCGTTTGCTGCTTTGCCTATATTTTTATTACCCAATTCCTTGATAAATAAGTTCTCGCGCTCGTCATCTGTTTTATTAATCAATGAAGCCCAATCTACACCCTTTTTCTCTAAAGATTTCAAAGCCTGCTTTATTTCTAAGGACAATAAATCTTTATAATCATGTAAAGCAGGACTTGTAGAAAAAGATAATGCGGCGGAAGTATTGGATGTTTTATCAGTTGTGTTTAAACTAGCGCCTGAATAAGAATGACCACTTGAATTTTTATAAGTATATTGAGACGAATTACCGGAAGAATTATGATTAGTTTCCATTGGCTCGTCTGGAACTTCATATATAACTTTGCGACCAAAATTACGATTTAACCATTGGTCTATATCATATTCATGTGTGTAAAAATATAGCGGAATACAACTTATAAAGGTTATGCATCCCCAAAAAATAAGCTGCTCTATTCTATCTGGAGCATCAATAAATAAGGAAACTATAAAGTTTAATGGTCCGACAAGTAGTCCTACAACAGAAAGAGTACCAAGAAACATAATAATTATTTGTATTGCTGATAAAATCTTTCCTATTAAACTTAATTCTATTTTTTCGTCAATCATTTAAGATTCTTCCTTTCGTATCATGCATTAAAGAGTTCACTCTAATATTTACCTTATATAACTATTTTTTCTTTTTCAATACATATAATTTCTAGCCGCCTATTATCGTCTCAAAACAGTCCTTTTCTGTATATCCCTCATCACATGGAATATCATTATCTTCGTAAAGAAGAACTGTAATAACAGCTTCAAGTTGTGGTGCTTTAAAAACAACTTCCTTTGAGACCAATCCCTTTCCCCACCATATTTCATGTTGGTCTTTTTCATATTGAATATCACATCCGTGGTAAACTCTATATGTTAGAGATGAAATAGGAACTTCTTCGCAATCAAATTTATATTGAACCAATTTAGTTTTTAGTAAGCTTTTACTTTTTCGACACCATAATATAAAACCATTATCAGAAAACACTACCATAGCTTTTTCATCAGTCATATCTATCCATTTAAGTATAGTGGCGGTTAGGGAGGTCGCATACCTGACGGCTAAATTCTGAAAAAGCGAGACACCAAATGGATATTGTGAGGCGGTTTTTCTAAAATCATCTAGAGGCATCAACAAATAAGAAGCAAAGATATTGGCTTCATTTTCTATTTCCGAATTAGCATTTCCGTCCATAATATCTTGTTTTGAGCATTGCAAACCCTTTGGGAATTTTTTACGATGTAATAAATAATGTCCAAACTCATGGGCTAAAGTAAAATTAATACGACCGCCGTACTTTATATTCTCGTTATATAATATAACCCATCCTTGAGGAGTTTTTCTGAGTAATCCATCGACCTTATCACTTAGTTTAATTGCTGTGATAGCAAAGATACAATCCTTATCTGTACATTGGTGGCATTTATTTCTGTTAGAACAAATATCTTTAGAATATTGTGCCGCGAATCCCCGTATGTTGATAGGAAATCGTTTTTCACCGTAAACAATGGCTAATTGTCGGGATAGTCGAATAGCAGTTTTCTGTGGAGTTTCATTAGTCATTTTTTTTCATTTTAATTATTAATTTAATCATTTCTTCAATTTTTTCTTGATCTGCCTCTGATAAATTGCTAACTCTGGTAAATATCCTTTGTGCTGTATCAAAAGTTTGATTTACATCTTCTTTCATTAAATAATCAAGAGTTACTCCAAAATATTTTGCTAGTTCTGATAATTTTTCAGCCGAAGGATTTTTAGTTCCCTTTTCAAGTTCCCACAAATAACTTTTACTAGATTGAGTTATTGTGGCTAACTCATCAAGAGAAAGACCTTTCTCTTGTCTAAGTTTTCTTAACTTTTCACCGATTGTAGACATTATTCCCCCGTTTAAAGTTATACACATAATTCACAATGCATATATAGCGAACAAAATTGTATTTGACAAGCATTATTTTTAGATATATGTTCGCTAATGAGGTACGATGTCGTATCTTGCGAGTCTGACATTAAAGTCAAACTTGCTTAACTTTAGAATAAAGGAGATAAAAAATGCCTTATAACGTAAAAAATTTGAATGGAACTTCAAATAATAGAGTTCCATGCGGTTATACCAGTTGGTTGGATTTCTGGGAAAAAAAATCTGGTAAAAAAGCAAGGGAATGTGCCTGTTGCTATAAAAACGCGGAAGTCGGAGCTCATGTTCAAAAGGCTAATAGCGATGACCGTTCATGGTATATCGTTCCTTTGTGTTGTCATTGTAACTGTATATCATCTTCTGAAGAATTTACAGTTTATGATATACTTATTCCTGTAAATTCATAAGGAGATGAAGATATGGCAACTAATCCACCATCAGGTGATGGACATAGAAACGGAGCTGTAAGAGACCGTTCTCAAGTCCATAATCCCCGAAATGACCGTTGGGTTAAGCGTGATACCAATTCGGGTAGATTTATTGACCAAAAGTCAAATAAAGATCCGTTTAAAGGTGTTCGTAAAGAAAAATAGCTTATCTAGCGGCAACTAGATAAGCTAGCTGTTCAATATAGCTCTGATTTTATCAGAGCTATATTTTGTATAATAAAATGAAAAAAATGTCAATACTATTTATAACATCAGCTCATTTCAACAATTTTCTTTTGAGCGACAGTGTTGTAAAGGTTGATATTTTTAGCGGCGACAGTTAATAAGAGTTCTTCTATCGCTAAAATGTCAAAAATGTACTTTTTGGTTGGTCTCATATCTGCTTCATGTAAGCCAATATATCCCGAAAGGTAATAGGATTAGAACCGCGTTAAATACCTGTAAAATAAAGGATTTCATCAGGGATGGTCCGTGTAACAAGCAAAAAACAGCTTTATTAAACTTATTTTACACGGACCGTCTGAAAGCGTTGGTTTATAAAGAAAAAAGCCACTTTTCAGCGGCTTTATCTTATGTGGCAGGGGCAGTAAGATTACTCCGCTACGCTCCGTTCACTGCGCTCATCGGCTACGCCGACCGCGATACTCCGTCTCGCTTTCGCTTGTAGTCTTCTTGCTCGTAAACTCTGCTCTTTGAGCAATCGTTAACTCGCTTCGGTCACCGCTCTGTAACGTTTGCATCGGTGCCTGCCGGCACCTCGCAAGCTAACAATCGCGTGATGTCGCCCCAAAACACCAATTACTTTTGGTGTTTTGGGGGCTCCACTCACTTCTTCGTGAGTTCAAACCTAACTTACCTTTGCCAATAAAAAAACGCCACAAGGGCGTTTTTTTTATGTGGCAGGGGCAGTAAGATTCGAACTCACGACACTCGGTTTTGGAGACCGATGCTCTACCAACTGAGCTATACCCCTACAAAATCTTCCCGATTTATATCGTATAAAAAAATATAAATCAAGTACTTTTTTGATTTCCTTGCAAATATTGCGTTTGCGGCGTCTAGCCTGCTCATAAATTCCTCATTTTTTGCGGGGGCTTAGAGGGAAACCTCATTAGCCGCATTAGCCTCATTAGGTTTTTTGGCTTTTTTTTGCCCCACACCCATATTTTCGCGCGTTTTGCCTCAAATGTCCACACTTATTACGATAACTCTTTGAAAATTGGGGATAGTTCTTGGTAAATTAGGTGGGGATATAATTGTTTTACATACCATCCTAAAAAAACTATCAAAATAAACTGTTTTGAACAACTTTAGGTAATGGAAATAGACCAATTATGATAAAAGGATTTGTTGCCCAACCATGATATTGCCTTGTTGTACCTAGAAAGAAATATAAATCTCTTTCTTTTGCATAGTTTTCAAAAAATTTTTCCTTTAATTTCTGTAGTGCTATTTCTTCACTTTTGTAGTGAGCTTTCCAGTTCCAAAAAGCAGCTCCGACTTCCCAATCCTCTATCATTAAGGTTGATCGTTTGCCCTTAATGTCTTCAAAAACGTAAGAAAATTTATAGGGTAGTTTATCTACAATTTTGAATACATCATCATCTTCCCCATTAGCAAACAAATTTAATTGCTTTCTTTCCCTTTCAATTGCATCCAACTTTTCTTTAGAGTATTCTCTACCATCTTTTTTCCAAATAAAATCTATAATTTTTGATGGTTTGAATACAGCTAAAGACATATTTGTTGAGTTTGATTCCTCAATTAATTTTGATAAATCGTTATGGATTTTTTGTTTTAAGACAATGTTACTTTTACGTCCCCAGTCTCTAGCCTCTATTTGCTCTAATAATTTTATTCTAGCAAAATCAACCTTATAGCTTTCAATTCTAGGATCTTCATTACTCTTATACATTCTCGCTTCAATCCATCTATATTTTGGATATTGTTGCTCGTCATTTAGTTTTCTAAAAGGAATTGGATATAATCTAAACCAATTTCCCTCTTCATCCATACCAGCTGTACAGACTAATTCTGTGTATTTTTTTGAAATAGAAGGATATGTTTTTACAAGGATTAAAATCTTTTTCGTTATAAAGTCCATTAAATATGCTCCAACTGCAAATCTGGTCTTTTCTTTATAAGCGCATTTGCTACCCTAGCTCTATGACACATATGATAATCAGCCTCAAAACAAGTCAATGCAACTCTTTTATATTTTGTAATTAGAGTTAAAATCTCATCTAAATATTTATCTGAATTTACAAGAATTGTTTTTTCATAGATTGCAAATAATTTATTATAATCATCTATTGTATTAAGCCCTATTCTTTGCTCGGACTCAATACCTAGCTGAGGAAAATGAATATAATGCACGCCTAATTTTTCAATAATTTTTTGTAAAGCAGACTTTGAAAATCCATATTTTCTACTAATAGGATTCTTTCTAACATCACAAACGAGCTTTATATTATTTTTTATCAGTTTATTAATGTAGTCATCAATACTTTCGGATTCATACCCAATTGTAAATAATTGCATTTTATTAGATGTTTCTATAGTGTATCTATCTTTATTTGGAAAAATTCTACTAAAAATTTCGCTATTTAAAGTATAGTATGGATATTCTTTATAAACGTATTTAATTAAATCTTCACCCTTATATTTAGAATACATCTCCTTAAATTTAACAATTTTATTTTTATCGTTATTATTCAATAAAGATATATAATCAACATCAGTATTTTTTAATTCTATACAATTATTATAAATTATGTATTGAGCTTGTTCAAGATTCCTTATATCTGCATACGACTGAAAAGAAAAACATCCATATTTATAAGGAACAAAACTATAGTCTCTTTTTTCCTTGGATTGACAGATTTGAGTATACAAAAATAAATATTTTTGGAAATCAGTTTTATCTAAGCTTCCACCAAACGCCTGTATTAACGATAAAATTAACTTCTGCCTATAAAACATTTCACATCCTCAAAAGTTTATTTATATCTAGCATAAAAAGTTTAAGAAATCAATAACTTATTAAAATATATAAAATATTTTTTTGATTTTTGATAATTAAATTAAAATCTACAGTTATCAAATTACCAACTCACAGCACAAAATAATTTCATTAAATTATTATTCTAAAAAGATTTAATTATTTCCCAACCTTAGAGGAATTTCCAAGCAATAGCGCAAGTGCTGGCACTGCCGCAATCGCACAAAACATAAGCTTGTTCAACGGTTAAATTAGGCATATCCTTAGGTCCGATTGTACTTTCGCTTGTTTCAATGGTTGCTTTCAAAAGGTTTGATGTTTCAGGGGTTAAGTCCCCGTCTTTCTTGATTGTTATGCCCAAAAAGCCCGACTGAATATCTGAGCCCCAGTTCGCCGTGACTAATTCGCGGCATTGGTAACTGTTCAACCCGTTATAAATCAAGATAAAAGCGCCATTATCATCAACCGTTGTCTGGGCAGGTGCAATCGTGACTTCACCTTGGTTTGCATTTAAAATTTTGGTTTGATCCTCTGAAATCATACGTTCCGGCACGAACCCGCTATGAATAAGCACATAAGGAGATAAACCTGCATAGTCATCTAACTTAAAAAACATAGAGCGAATATTCGCGATAAGCGTTGAAATTTCATCTTTCAGGTCGTTTACACGAAGTTTTCGCGCCGCCTGATCAAACCCCCAAATGCCACCTAAGGTTAGAAAGCCGACGATAGAAAGCACGCCAATCATTTCCACCATAGAGCGCCCAGAAGCGAAAATTTTAAAATCCTTTTTCATCATAATAAAAAAATCTAGACTTTATTTCTTAACATTTCGCTAATTTTAAAATTTATACAAAATCTATTTTAGTACGCTTGCGCAAAATGGGGTCTAAAATGCGTTTTCTTAAGCGCAAAGATTTTGGCGTCACCTCCAAAAGCTCATCTGCTTGAATATACGAAAGCGCTTGTTCCAAGCTCATTTTGCGTGGCGGAATCAAATCAATTGCCTCGTCTTTACCGGCGGCTCTGATATTTGTGAGTTGCTTAGTGCGCGTTGGATTAACCTCAATATCATTAGATTTTGTATGTTCACCGATAATCATACCCACATAAACAGGGCTATTGTGCTCCACAAACATTGGCCCGCGATCTTGAAGCTTCCAAAGCGCATAGGCAACAGCCGTGCCGTTTTCGCTAGAAACCAAAACACCTGTGCGCCGCCCCTCAATTTCGCCTTTATAAGGTTCATAAGCATAAAAAATGCGGTTCATCACGCCTGTGCCACGCGTATCGGTCAAAAATTCGGAATGATACCCAATCAGCCCGCGTGACGGCGCGTGAAAAATCAGCCGGACTTTATTCCCAAGCTGAGAAGGAATCATATCTGTCATTTCGGCGCGACGTTGACCTAATTTTTCAACCACAGCACCAGAAAATTCTTCATCAACATCAACAACAACTTCTTCCACAGGCTCTAAAAGATTGCCGTTTTCGTCCTTTTTCATCAAGACGCGCGGACGCGAAATAGAAAGCTCAAACCCTTCGCGACGCATTGTTTCAATCAAAACACCAAGTTGCAGTTCGCCCCGACCGGCAACTTCAAACGAATCAGTGCTATCAGTGCGTGAAATTTTAAGCGCGATATTACCTTCCGCCTCTTTGCAAAGCCTGTCCCAAATCATACGCGAAGTCACTTTATCGCCCTCGCGACCAGCCAAAGGCGAGTCGTTGACGGAAAAAGTCATAGCGAGTGTTGGCGGATCAATCGGTTGCGCGTGAATAGCGTCATTAACGCTATAATCACAAATCGTATCAGCCACCGTGCCTTTCACAACGCCTGCCACCGCCACAATATCGCCAGCATGCGCCTCGTCCAAAGCGGTACGCTCCAAACCACGATAAGCCAAAATTTTGGTAATACGCGTACGCTCCACCTCGCCTTTTTCATTAATCACTTTAACAGCGTCATTAAGTTTTAAGCTACCCGATTCAATTTTACCCGTTAAAATGCGTCCCAAAAACTTATCAGCTTCCAAGGTTGTAACGAGCATTGAAAAAGGCTTATCCGGATTGCATTTTGGCTCAGGCACATACGATAAAATCAGCTCAAAGAGCGGGGTTAAATCCTTCTTTTCATCACTTAACTCTTTAACTGCCCAACCATTGCGACCCGAGGCATAAAGCACCGGAAAATCAAGTTGTTCATCATTGGCGTTCAAGCTCACGAACAAGTCAAAAATTTCGTTTAAGACCTCATCGGGGCGCGCGTCGGGTTTATCGGCCTTATTAATCACGACAATCGGCTTCAAGCCAATTTTAAGCGCCTTGCCCAACACAAACTTTGTTTGTGGCATTGGACCTTCGGAAGAATCAACAAGCAACACCACGCCGTCCACCATGGAAAGAATCCGTTCCACCTCGCCGCCAAAATCAGCGTGTCCGGGGGTATCTACAATATTAATATGTTCGCCTTTCCACACCACCGAGGTGCATTTAGAAAGAATAGTAATCCCTCTTTCTCTTTCCAAGTCGTTACTATCCATAACGCATTCCGCCACTTTCTGATTATCTCTAAAAGTGCCGCTTTGCTTTAACAAACCGTCCACCAGCGTGGTTTTGCCGTGGTCAACGTGGGCTATAATTGCAATATTCCTCATTTTTCCGCCTTATTAAAAATTTTTTCGTACCATAGCGCGAAAAATTTAAATTTCAAGAGTTTTTTCAAAAAAACACCCGCCGAAAAGCGAGCGAAAATAAATTTATAAAACAAAAACCATAACGGATGTTTTGAAACTATTCTTTATGACGGAAAGTGATGCGCCCTTTTGTTAAATCGTAAGGGGTCATTTCAATATCAACCTTATCGCCGACCATCACGCGAATTCTAAATTTGCGCATTTTACCGGCGGTGTGCGCCAAAATTTCAACGCCATTTTCAAGTTTAACGCGGAACATAGCGTTTGGCAATTTTTCAATAACTTCGCCCGTCAGTTCCAAAAGTTCTTCTTTACTCATACAAAAATCCTTTTTATTGCAAAACTTTTTATTGATATAAACCCAAAAAAAATTTTTTGCAAACATTTTCTGAACATTAAGCAAAATTTACAAAAAAAACCGCCTAAGCGGTTTTTTTAATTATTTAACATTTTGTTGTCTGTACTCTGCCAATTGCTTTTCAAGACCTTTTGCAAAACCTTGCAAACCATGTTCTTTGGCAAATTTTTCAATTTCCGGATTAGACTTACGCTCGGCTTGTATACGACCAAAAGAAATTGTTTCAAGCCCCAATTCCTTTTTAAGCGTAGCAACAGAAGGACGATTGGGCTTATCATAATAGGTTACCCGATTACTTAAATTGTTTTCAACTGAGGCAACTAGTTTGCTTTTTATCCGAGGTCTTTTTGCCTTAACGCGTTCTTTAGCCTCTATAATTTCTTTTCCTAAATCTACCATTTTCGTATCCTTTCGGTGTTCTTTTGTCCATCATAACCCACTTTTTATAATTTTGTCAAGAACTATTTTTAAATTTTTTATTTTCTTAACGCAAAGATAATCTTTTTATGTTAATTTCTCAATAACTTTATGCAACATGTGGAAAAAAGAATGTCATTATTTAAATCTATTGCCACCTTTGGCGGATTTACGTTTATAAGCCGCATAACCGGCTTTTTGCGCGATATGGTTTTAGCCAACCTTTTAGGCGCGGGCATGGTGTCCGATGCCTTTTTTGTATCGTTCAAACTGCCGAATTTATTCCGTAGCTTATTCGCCGAGGGGGCTTTCACAAGCGCGTTTGTGCCGATTTTTTCACAAAAATTGGTTTCAGAAGGCAAAAAAAATTCGCTCCTTTTTGCCGGACAAGCCATTTCGGTTTTGATTTTATTTTTAATTATATTTGTGGCGTTGTTTGAAATTTTTATGCCCACGGTGGTGCATATTTTAGCCCCGGGGTTTGTTCATGATGCCGGCAAAATTGAACTAGCGGCAAGTTTATGCCGAATCACTTTTCCTTTTTTGCTCTTTATTTCTATTGTATCATTTCAAGCGGGCATCTTAAACTCGTTTGAAAAGTTTGCCGCACCTGCCGCCGCGCCCATTATCTTAAACCTGACTATGATTTTAAGCGGTTTTATCTTTGTGCCTTTTACGCCAACGCCGGCGCATGCTTTTGCTTTTGGTATCACGCTTGCCGGAATCCTTGAAATTTTGTGGCTTCAATTTTTCTTAGCGCGACAAAACGCCTTTATTCGCCCTTATTTTCATCCGTTTGAGGTTTTGCGCAACCCGCAAATCAGACTTTTATTCAAACGCATTGCCCCTGGCATCGTTGGCGCGGGCATTTATCAAATAAATATGGTGGTAGACACCATTTTAGTTTCATTGGTTGGCACGGGCGCTATTTCGTGGCTTTATTACGCCAATCGCTTGCAACAACTGCCTTTAGGCGTGGTTGGCGCGGCAATTAGCGTGGCTTTACTGCCCATTCTTTCCAAGCAACTTAAATCGGGCGATGTCGTTGAAAGCCGGCAATCACAAGACAAAGCCTTAGAATACGGCGCATTGTTATCTTTTCCGGCGGCGGTTTTAATGTTTACGCTTTCAAAACCGATGATTAACATTTTGTTTGAGCATGGACGCTTTAGCGCAACCGATACAACCCTCACATCTTATGCTCTCATGGCTTATGCTATCGGCTTACCGTGCTATGTGCTTGCCAAAGCCTTAATGCCTAACTTTTTCGCGCGGGGCGATACGGTAACGCCCGTTAAATACAGTGCGGTTGTTTTTGGCACAAATCTTGTGGCGAATCTTATTTTAATGCAATGGTTTGGACATGTCGGCATTGCCGCCGCAACAACCTTAGCGGCTTTTGTTTCGGTTTATCAATATTTACACGGGCTTAAAAAGCGCGCTTATTGGCAAATGTCGGCAACCTTAAAACGCAAACTCTTTAAAATAGGGCTATGCAGTTTATTGATGGGCTTATCTGTTTGGATTTTGAGCTTTTTACTCGGCAACTGGCTTGAGCTTAACGTTTTGTTCAAGCTGATTGTTTTAGGCGGAATTTCAGTTTTTGGGTTGGCTGTATTTTTGGTATGCGCCAAGCTTTTGGGCGTGCTAGACGTAACAGAAATTTTAGCGACCTTTTTGAAAAGAAAGAAAAAAAGCGCGATTGCCTTAGGGCTTGGACTTTGCCTTTTTGCCACAGTACCTGTGGCTGAGGCAAAAGAACCTCTGATAAACTTTGAAAAACAAGGTGTGTTTCTATCAGATTTTTCCACGGCGGAACTGGAAGAATTTTATAAAGACGCGGATTATCAAAAATATATTGAACCCGAGGGCAACGCTTATCCGCGCATTTTTGTGCGCAATTTGCCTTTTGATTACGCCGCTTATGCCAATTTAACCGAGCGCAACCGCTTGTTTATCAAAATTTTGATGCCCTTGGTGCTTAAAGTCAACAATGAAGTTCTTGAAGATCGTGCCGATTTAGAAGCGTTAAAATACGGTCGCGCCGACACCCCTGATTTTGACGCCACCGAATGCGGCATTTTGGAAGAATTTTCCAAAAAATACGATGTTTTTACGCCTTTTGAAGATACGCGCCGTTGCGCTAAAATGCTTGATGAACTGCTCCAAAAAGCCGATATTGTGCCACCCTCTATTTTAATTGCCGCGGCGGCAATTTATACCGATTGGGGAACATCGCGGGTGGCGGTTGAAGGCAATAATTTATATCAGGCACGCAACTGGTATAGCAATGAAGGGCTTGTTTCAACCGAAGAACCAAACGAGCCTTATCGCTTTAAGATTTATCCGTCTTTAGAAGAATCTATTCGCGAATATGTGCTTAAAATCAATAGCCACGTTAATTATAAGCAATTCAGGGACGCGCGCGCGGTTTCGCACAAGTTTAGCGAGGTAATGTACGGCAAACGCCTAGATTGGGCGTTTGTATTAGATAACAATTTACAAAATTACGCCGGACTTTTAGATTACACGCTCACGTTTTATCGTTTGCAAAGTCTGGATGAAGCAGAATTGGAGCCGGAATATGACTTTAAAGATTAACCCTGTTTTATGCCGAGAAGGCATGATGGATAATTACGCCTATATTTTACAAGACGTTTCAACAGGTGTATCGGCGGTGGTTGACGCTTCCGAAGCCGCACCGATTGTTAAATGCTTAAACAAGCTTAAAATCAAGCCCGATTACATTTTAACAACACATCATCACTTTGACCATGTTGGCGGCAATGCCGAGCTTAAAAATTTATATCAGCTCAAAATTATCGGTCCTGCGCAAGAAAGCCTGCTTATTCCCGAGCTTGACATCGGCCTCAATGACGGCGATGTTTTTACCTTAGGCGAAAGCAAAATGCGCGTTTTGAGCGCGGCGGGGCATACCAAAGGGCATATTTTGTTTTATTTTGAAAAAGATAAAGCGCTTTTTACAGGCGATGTTTTGTTTAATTTAAGCATTGGCGCTATCTTTGAGGGTACAGAGACGCAAATGCTTCTTTCGCTTTCCAAAATTTGCGCTTTGCCTGACGATGTTTTGTTTTATCCAGGGCATGAATATACTTCCATGGGGCTTTCGGCGCTTTCGGATTCTGTTGAATCAGAAAAACTTTATAAAACTTTGGCGTTAGAAAGGCTTTCAAAAAACAAGCCCGTGCCGCCACTCACGCTTGGGCTTGAAAAACAATGCAACCCTTATTTGCGCAACATCGCGGCAGACTGCCACATTTTTTCAATGTTATAAAAAGCGCGCACTTCAGGCTTAAAAATATGCACAATCACATCAAAAGCATCTATTAAAACCCAATCGGCTTTTTCCAAGCCCTCAACATTTGTTTTGACACCTGCTTTTTTAAGATTCTCGGCAATTTTTTCTGCAATAGAAGCAACATGCCTTTGCGATGTGCCGCTTGCCACGACCATTTTGCCCGCAACCGATGAAATGCCCGTTAAGTCAATACTGATAATATCTTGCGCTTTCATATCTTCAAGTGTTTCGGTAACGATTTTTAATATTTTATCTTCCATTTTTTAATCCTTATGCATCAAGTGGCGACCAAGGTTTTAAGGTTGTTTCCGATTTTTCCGAATCGGCAGAATTTTGTTTTTGCGGCACAAAAGAAACAATTTCACGCAGGCAATCTTCCAAGCCTTTTTTAGCCGTGGCGGAAATAGCAAAAACTTTGTGTCCGCAAGCTTTTTCCAAAGCTTTGAGTTTTTTCTGAATTTCATCAGGCGTAAGGCAATCGGTTTTATTCAGCGCCACAATTTCAGGCTTGTCCATAAGCTTTTCCTGATATAACGCCAATTCGCGGCGAATCGCCTGATATTTAGCGGCGACATCGTCATCAGTGGCATCAATCAAATGCCAAAACGCGGCGCAACGCTCCACATGCTTCAAAAACTTGTCGCCCAAGCCAATGCCCTCGTGCGCCCCCTCAATCAGCCCGGGAATATCAGCCAAAACAAGCTCGCGTCCGTCAATCCACGCCACGCCCAAATTCGGGTGCAATGTTGTAAAAGGATAATCGGCAATTTTGGGACGCGCTTGAGTTAAAGCGGACAAAAGCGTTGATTTTCCGGCGTTTGGCATACCAATCAGCCCAACATCAGCAATAATTTTGAGCCTAAGCCAAACCCACATCTCCTGCCCCGGCCAACCGGGCTCAGCATAGCGCGGTGCCTGATTTGTTGAGGTTTTAAAGCGCGTATTGCCACGGCCACCATCGCCACCTTTGGCAATTAAAAACCGCTCGCCAGGGGTAACCATATCTTTAAGAACCGTTACACCATCTTCCGCCACGATTTCAGTGCCAACCGGCACTTTGATAATTAAATCCTCGCCTTTAGCGCCCGACATTTCAGAGCCCATGCCGTGCTGACCGCGCGGCGCTTTAAAATGCTGACGATAACGAAAATCTATCAAAGTATTTAAGTTTTCAACCGCCTCAAAAATAACATCGCCGCCCTTGCCGCCGTCGCCGCCGTTCGGTCCGCCAAATTCAATGTATTTTTCGCGCCGAAAAGCAACGCAGCCTTTGCCACCGTCGCCCGATTTTACAAATATTTTTGCCTGATCCAAAAACTTCATACTTTTCTTTCAAAACAAAAGGGGGCGAAAACCTCACCCCCTCCGCCAATTGTGTTAAGATTATTCGCTAACAACCGAAACAAAGACTTTGTCTTCTTTGCTCTTGAACTCAACCTTACCTTCGGCAACAGCAAAAATGGTGTGGTCTTTGCCCATATCCACATTATTGCCGGGATGATATTTTGTTCCGCGCTGGCGGATAATGATTGTTCCGGGGATAACAGATTCGCCACCGAATTTTTTAACGCCTAAACGACGTCCGATAGAATCGCGTCCGTTAGAGGAACTACCGCCTGACTTCTTATGTGCCATTTCTTTACTCCTTAAACCTTATTTTGCGACAACACTGGTAATTTTAACCAATGTAATTTGTTGTCTATGACCGTTTTTACGACGATAATTTTGACGTCTTTTCTTTTTAAAGATAATCACTTTCGCGTCTTTAGCTTGCTTTAAAACGGTTGCTTTGACGGAAGCGCCCTCAACAAAAGGCGTGCCAACAGTTTCGCCCATAGCCAAAACCTCGTTGAAAACGACCTCTTTGCCTTCTTCGCCGGCAATTTTTTCAATTTTCAAAACATCGCCTTCAGCGACTTTATATTGCTTTCCGCCTGTTTTAATAACTGCGTACATTTTCTTCACCTAATTTTTGATTTAAACACAAAATGTTGACTTGCACTATACATAACTTTTTTATCCTGTCAACAACATTTTAAGAAAATTTTAGTTTTTCTTCTTTTTTTGTTGTTCGCGCTTTAAAACGCGCCACAATTCAGGACGCATAAAACGCCCGCGCCATAAGCCTTTTTGGGCTTGTTTTGCCTCAGCTTCGGCTTTAACATAGGCTTTGCTCCGATAAGAAATAGCATGCCCCGATTGAACCATTTCGCGGTTAAGCTCAAGCCCGTCCGCCTTGCAAACACACAAATCCCGCCCGTAACGATCAGTTTTTTTGACTTTGCACGCCACATTTTTGGCTTTTGCGACCAAATTTTTCAAATATTCAAACGATTCTTTTCCACAGGCATAAGGCATATTTTGCGAATCATAGCAAATTTGCAAATATTCAGGCGCGTCAATGCCAATAAGCCGGATTTGGCGCGAGCCCTCTGCCAAACTGTCGCCGTCAATCACCTTTATTTCGGCGCTTGCGACACTTGCCCATAACATAAAAAGCACTGCATATAAAATTTTCATAGTTGACACCTTGATATAATTTGTGCGAAAGTATATGAAAGTATAAAAAAATCGCAAGCTTTTTTTGCGACGTTTTTATTTGTTAATAATCAATGCCCTTGATTATGCATGAGAGGTTGAGCGTGTTAAAAAAATTGTTTTTATATTTGCCGATTATTGCTTTATTGCCGGTTTTGGCGTCATGTACCTATGTGGAAAAATATTTTTCTAAGCCCCAAGCAGAACCTGTCCGCGCGGAGATTTGGGAACCCAAAATAGCCCCCGCCGAGTCGGTTATTGTTTGCCGCGACAGACAATGCGCACCTGCCAAAATTTCTATGTCGCGCGAATATATTTATAACTCGCTTTTGCATTTGTTAGACAACAACACGCAACAACGGGCGCTTTTGTGTACCGCCAACCCCGAATCACATGTTTGCACGGAAGAATATTTAGTTATGCCCATGACCATTGGCATTACGCCGGCGCACATGTATATTAACGATGTCAAAATTACAGATGTTTCCGTGGCGCTTAATCGCAAAAGCATTGACTTAATCTTAAATTATAACATTACCTTTAACGGGCAAACGCCTACCTGCAAGCCTGCCAAGACGCTTGTTTATGTTAAAAATTCGCAAAACATTGTCATGGAAGACGCCGGCTTTAGCTGCAAGATGACAACCATTGGCACCTCATCTGTTAAAACATTGTTTGCTATTGATTATATTGACTTAGATTATGGCTACATTGGCGGTTATTATTCCATAGGTGTTTCAGGGCCTGCGTTTGGCGGAAATTCGGGCTATATGCTTATGCGCCTACCCCAAAATGCTTATCCGCTCTCGCCTGACTTGATTTATAAAGAACCAGAGCCTGAACCTGAGCCTGAACCTGTCGTTGAGCCTGCGCCTGCACCTGCGCCTGTTCCTGCACCTGAACCTGTTGCAGAACCCGCGCCTGAAGCGCCAACAACAGTAACCGTGACTGTTACGGAAGAAGTGCCGGAAACGCAACCTTTATTATATAAAGCAGAGCCACAGCCGGATCCAACTTTTGTAACGGAAGGCGTGCAAGTTTTTCCGCTTAAGCGCAAATTTAGAAAACCTGCGCCTGAAACAACGGAAACCGTAACCGAAAAACCAGCGGAAAAGTCAACAACAAAACCTTCGGAAAAAGTGGCTGAAGAAAAGGTCGCGGAAGAAAAACCGCAAGCAAATGAAAAGCCTGAGCCCAAAACTAAAGCGCAAACACAAGAAAAAGCGCCTGAGCAAAAGCCTAGCCAAGAAAAAGCCTCTTAAAAGAGACTTTTATTTTGGGCGCAAGCTTTTATAAAAGCCTCAGCAATCGGAACATCTGCTTTTGTCAGCGCATAATTCATAATTTCAGAGGGCTTAACCCAAGCATAAGATTCGTGTGCCGTTAAAAGCCCAATTTCAGGCGTGGCGCAAGTTGCGATAAACGCATGCAAATGAACAACCCCAAAGTCATAAGTATGACAAATGCTCATAAACGATTGCTTAACTTCCAACTCAAGCCCCATTTCTTCCATAAGCTCACGTTTAAGACATTGTTCCAAGGTTTCGCCTTTTTCAAGCTTGCCACCTGGAAATTCCCATAAAAAAGGCAACGATTTATCATGCCGCCGTTGCCCTAATAAAACTTTGCCGCCACATAATATGATGCCGGCGGCAATTTCAAGATTTTGAGAATCAGACTTTTTTGATAGGTTTAACATAAGCCATCGCCGCATGTTCTTCACAATAGGTCTGTCCGCTTTTAACCTTTTTGCCACAAAAGCAAAAGCCCTCGTCACGCGGATCACCAATCGGCCACCGACAAGTATGATTATCAAGCTCTGTCAAGGGCAAACAGCCGTTTTGTTCTGATGAAGGAGCAACCATACTGGTATTATTAATTTCAATTGGGGTAATGACAAATTTTTTAGAGAAGTTTTCTGCCTGAACAGATACTTGCTCGTCCTGATTTTCATCTTCAGATTTCCTCTTAATTGGCGAAGGGCGTGCCGTCAGATTCAAGCGATGCACCTTGCCGACAATAGAATTTTTAGAAACGCCTAAAGTTTTAGCAATTTCATTAGCGGTCAGGCCTTTTTTCCACATTTGGCGCAGGCCTTCAATCATTTCATCTGTCCAAATCATTGATAACCTCCTTTGGATAATGATTTTTTTTATTTTATGCAAATATTTTGTTTAAGTCCAGCGCTTTTTTTGAAATAGTGCTTTTTATTTTTAAAAAAGTGTGTTATGTCAGAAATTATGAAACAGAAATTGCAAATTTTTTTAATAATCGTATTTTCATTTTTATCAGCGTCTTGGGCAAAGGCTTCTGAGCCCTCAGACTTTGCAAAATATTTTGAGGTGGATTTAGACGCCCCGATTCCTGATTTGCAAGCTTTAGAGCATGAGTTTGAAAAGGCAACCGATGTTTATAATCCGCGCTATCTTTTAAGCTGGGATATGGGCACATCGTTTGACCCTATTTGGGTTGCCACCATTACAAAGTTTGGTTTGTCTGAAACGCGCATAAAAGCCGCCGGCGAAGATAGCCTTTATGATATGATTAAAGCCATGCCATCCGAATATTATCCGTACATTGGACCGCAACTGCACATTTCACAAGGCATTTCAGAAAAAATTGTCAATATGCCAGGCATCAAGGAAACAAAACATCAATTTCCAAGCCGCATTGCACCGCAACTTGCCGACATTGAAGATTTGCAGTTTTTATCGCCTCAGCTTTATTTGCTTTTAATGCCCGAAGTTTGGCCTTCAAACATTAAGCCGACCGACGCGCCCCGCCGCCGACCAGCGCAGTTACCGCGCGTTTACACGCCTCAAAACGTTTTTCAAAATGCTTTTGCCAATGTGCCTGAAAACGGCTTTGGTGGCAGATCGCGCACCGAACAGGGCTTGAGTGCGGACAACTTGCGCACCTTACACATAACAAAAACATCGCCTTTAACAAGCGCCGATGTGCTTGCTTTTTTAGATACGCTTGACGGCGTGGAGTCGTTTGGCACGCTTTCAAATTTGGTTAAAATCAGCCACGCGGGAGCGCTTTTAGATTTTTGGGAGCAATTAAACGGCAAAGCAATTCCCTTAAACGGCTTAAAAGACGCGGTTAATCCGTGCCAACGCTTGGTTTTGAAAATGAAATGGGCGGGCATTCATAATCAGTTTGCGCAAAAAGTAGGCGCGCAGGGCTTTGACGTTGACGAATGGGCCTACACCTGCGACAAAACAATTAAGGCGTTCCGTGTGGCGCGGATTTCTTCGGCGACTTTAATTTTAATCAAAAACTATAAAAAAGGCGTTTATCGGCAGTGGATTGATCCCTTAAAGCCTTTTTACCGCGACAATCAGTATGCAAGCATGCAAGCCGTGATTGAAATGAACAAAGCGCCCAAGCAAGACGTTTTAACAGCGCTTAAAAACGAGCGCGCTATTCTTGAAAAATTGCGTCCGTTCGGCAATACGCTTTTAACAGCGCCTATAGCGCAATAAATTTTTTAAAAAACTGTTGCATTTGATTCAAAATGTTTGTATAAGAAGTAAAATTTTAACATTTGGAGATAAAAAATGGCTCGTGTTACCGTTGAAGATTGTGTTGATAAAATTCCAAACCGCTATGAGCTTTTAATGGTTGCCGCCCAACGCGCAAAAGATATTGAAGGGGGCGCAACCTTGCATGTGAATCGCGATAACGATAAAAACGCGGTTGTCGCCTTGCGCGAAATTGCGGAAAATAAAATCAGCATTGAAGATTTGCAAAAATCTTTGGTTCTTAATCTGCAAAAGTACGTTGAAGTTGAAGAACCCGAAGAAGAGGAAATGGAAATTTCTGCCGCTGAGAAAGAATTGGCCGATTTGGACAATCAGTTTGATAGCTCCATGCTCTTGGAGACGGATGTCACCGACTCCATGCAAATCCGCGATGAGGAAGAAAATTTGGACGTAGACGAAGATTCTTCCTTTGATGATGATCTTGACGAAGATGACTTTGGCGATGAAGATGCCGCGGACGATTTTGCCGATGATAATGACGATTTTTAAGCAAAATTAACCTTTTGCCTTTATGATAAACAGGATATGCAAAATATCCTGTTTATTTTTTTAATAAATTAGGATAATATGTTTATCAGTGAGGCACAATGTTAAGACAGTATGAACTGGTTGATTTAGTTAAATCATACGATCCTGAGGCGGATGAAGACGCCTTGAACAGGGCGTATGTTTTTGCGATGAAAAAACACGGCGGACAGTTGCGGAACTCGGGCGACCCCTATTATTCACACCCGATTGAAGTGGCCGGTATTTTAACAAAGTTTAAGTTAGACGCCTCATCTATTATTGCCGGCCTTTTGCATGATACGGTTGAAGATACAGACACAACCGTTGAAGAAGTCCGCGAGCTTTTTGGCGACCAAGTCGCAAGCTTAGTTGACGGCTTAACAAAACTTGCCTTGATTGAACAAAAATCAGGCAGTAGCAAACAGGCGGAAAACTTCCGAAAACTTTTGCTTGCCATGTCTGATGACATTCGCGTTCTGCTCATTAAATTGGCCGACAGACTCCATAATATGCGCACGCTCCACTTCTGCGCGGAAGAAAAACGAATGCGCATTGCCAAAGAAACGCTTGATATTTATGCCCCTTTGGCGGAGCGCATCGGCATGCAGGAAGTTAAGGACGAGCTTGAAGAAATTGCTTTTGCTGAACTACACAAAGAAGCGCACGATTCCATTGTGGCGCGCCTGAACTTTTTGCGTGAACAAGGCAGTAATATAGTCCCTAAAATTATTGCCGAGCTTGAAAAAGATATGGCTGAAAATGACATCAAAGCCACCGTAACTGGTCGTGAAAAAGCCCCTTATTCCATTTGGCGCAAAATGCAGCAGAAAAACGCCTCGTTTGAGCAGCTTTCCGATATTATGGCGTTTCGGATTTGTGTGGAAGATGTGGCGACTTGCTATCAAGCTTTGGGTATCATTCACAGCAAATATCACATGGTGCCGCGCCGTTTTAAAGACTATATTTCAACGCCAAAGCCCAATGGTTATCAATCTATTCACACAGGCGTTATCGGGCCCTTAAACACGCGCATTGAAATTCAAATCCGCACCTACGAAATGCACGAAATTGCTGAAAAAGGCGTTGCCGCGCATTGGGCTTATAAGCAAGGGCAACGCGCTGAAGGGCGCAATTTCAGGTGGATGCGCGAGCTCTTAGAAATTTTGGATCAGGCTGAAAATCCCGAAGAGTTCTTGGAAAACACCAAGCTTGAAATGTATAATGATCAAGTTTTTTGCTTTACCCCAAAAGGCGATTTGATTGGCCTGCCACGCGGCTCCACACCGGTTGATTTTGCTTATGCCGTCCACTCTTATGTCGGCGATACTTGCGTTGGCGCGCGCGTCAACGGCGAAATTGCACCGTTAAGAACGGTTTTGCACAACGGCGATCAGGTTGAAATTTTGACATCTAAAGCGCAACACCCTTCCACCGAATGGGAGCGCTTTGTCATAACAGGCAAGGCAAAAGCCGCTATTCGCCGTTATGTGCGCAACACCCAACGCGAACAGTTTGTCAACCTTGGGCGCGAAATGCTTGAACGCTTGTTCAAGGGCGAAAATCAAGAGCTTTCGGATAAAGTTTTAGTCGGCATTATGCAAAATTTTGAGGCCGAAACAATTGATGACATTTATGCCAAAGTCGGCGAAGGGCTCGTGACAGGTTGGGACGTTTTGAAAGCGGCTTATCCGGCTTATAAGCAATCTAAGCTTGATAAAATGGTTAAATCTATTAAGGTGCCGAATTTCCATAAAAAGAAAAAGACCGAACCGCTTAAAATTAAGGGGCTTATTGCCGATATGGCGGTGCATTTTGCGGGTTGTTGCCACCCGTTGCCTGGCGATAGAATTGTTGGCATTGTAACCACGGGCAAAGGTGTGGCGGTGCATACCATTAACTGCAAGGCGCTTGAAAAATACACCAACGAACCCGAACGTTGGCTTGATATTGATTGGGGCGACGAGGCTTCTCAAGAATTTCACACCGCGCGCATTAAGGTTATGCTTTCTAACGAACCCGGCGCTTTGGGCGAGCTTTCTAATCTAATTGCGCGGCAAGAAGCAAACATTTCTAACTTGAATATTGTTTATCGCACATTAAGTTATTTTGAAATCCTGATTGATATTGAGGTTAAAGATTTGGAACACCTAAACGAAATTATCTCCATTCTGAAAAACTCAAAAGTCATCAGTTATGTTTCAAGAGCCAATACTTAAGAGAGCGATACATTGATTAAAAAAATTCGTTTATATCTTGACGACCTTTTTGCAAAATTAAAGAGCTTAAAGGTTGGCATTTACGCCGTTTCAGCAGGTTTTGCTTGTGGCGCAGCAATTTCATTGACGCCCTTTGTAGGGTTTCATCTGATTTTAGCGGCGCTCACGGCCCTTATTTTGCGTGCAAGCGTTGTGGCTAGCGCCTTAGGAACAGTTGTCGGCAATCCATGGACATTTGCTTTTATCTGGCCTTTAACGCTTTATACAGGGCGCTTTATTTTACACCAACCCTTAAGCGAGCAAACAAATTTTGAGCTTTTGTTTCATAAATTATTTTATGCCTTTATCCACGCCGATTGGGCTTTGCTTTTAAACGATGTGTGGCCAATTTTATACCCGATGATTGTGGGTTGCATTCCGTATTATATTGTGGTATGGTTTATCAGTTATAAAATTGTCAAACACTTTATGCAAAAGAGAAAGCTATGATTTTGGGTATTGGAACAGACCTTGTTAATGTGACGCGGCTTGAAAAGTCAGAAGATTTTTTAAACAGATTCATCAAGCGCGCCCTAACCTTTAAAGAAGAGCAGATTATGGAGCGCCGCGCGTTGATTGATCCTAAAATGCGCGCGCTATTTGTCGCCAAACGGTTTGCTGGTAAAGAAGCGGTTGTTAAAGCGCTTGGCACAGGTTTTCGGGACGGGCTTTTTTTAACGGATATTGAAATTTTAAATGACGAACTCGGCAAGCCTTATGTGCGCTTATCCGGCACGGCGGCGCAAATTGCCAAAGCGCGCCACATTTCGCAAGTTTTGGTAAGTTTAACAGATGAATATCCTTTAGCAATGGCCCAAGCAATTGCAATTTAAGGTTAAATAAAGAAGCTCTAAGATTTTAAAATTGTTGACTTTTTCTAAAAAAGCGCGTATATACAAAAGCAAGGAAGGTAAAGATGAGGTACACACCGCCACCATACGAAGAATACATCAAAGACTGGAAAATTGATAAAAAGAATATCCGGTTAAAGCATATCTGTGGTTTTGAAGGAGGATGGTTACCGCTTAGTATTCGCCCAAGTGGCGTAGAACCTTCTATTTTAGTAAATCACAAAAGGTTTGCCAAATTTGATAAGCTTTTAAATCAACGAGGTATAACAGAACAAGCGGATCACGAGCGTGCAATATACGACTTATTGCGCCAAGTAGAAGAAATTTTTCTCAGAGACATCAAGCCTTTATTACGTCAAAGATATCATGGCGCTCTTTGGCAACCTGTTTCTAACCAATCTCAACCGGCTGTCAATACTTTCCACCGCATCAATGAAGGTCGGTAAACTTTTTTCAAATTTTATTACCACGGAACGCCGTTAATGCACTTATCCGGGTGCTGCTCGCAAAAGTTTGTTTCATGCTCTGCGCCCATATTGTGCAAGCGTTGCCTTTTAGCCGAAAATTCGCCCGCTTTAACGCAACCACATAACAACAAAACAAACATCATCAAAAGAGCTTTTTTCATCACAACCTCACAACCCAAATTTAAGACCGATATAAATCACCACAAAAATCATAAGTTTAGCAATCCGCCGCACCCAAATACTTTTATCATACTCATTCGCGCTACGCCACACGCCAAAAATCAACATCACGCTATACATAACCAAAATGGCGGCAAAAACAAAATAACCAATTGTATATAACAGCATTGCGCTGTCCATATTCAAAAACTTAAAAACATGCAAATAATAATAGCCAAGCGTCATCCCTTTAAGTTTTTGGAGCAAAAAAGATTTAAAAATTTTGCAAACAAGCGCCACCGCAAAAATGCCAAAAACGCCAAACTTCCAAAAAGTTTCTTTAAGCGAAAATTTTCCGTAAACCAAGTTCCCAAACATTGCAAAGTCCTTTCAGTTTTTGGTAACATAACATCTTTTTATGCGCTTGTCATCAAAAATCGGCAAGAATGAATAGAATTGACAAGGAAAGAATTTAGGTGTATAAAAAATACGCCCGACGCGGTAACGTCGGACGTTTATTTAACTAGAAAGGGTTAAACCCATCTTTAACTCATTCTTAGTTAAAGATAACCTATTTTTTTTCAAAAGTCAAGTATTTTTTCTTAAACTTTTAATAAAATAGGGTGGGTTTTTCTCTTTCCAACCGCCTGTAAGGGCTGAAAGGAAAGAAATGGTAATAAAACTTATTATTATCATTCGGAAAATCCGAATTTTCTTTTCTATTAAAAATTAATAGTCTAGAAAGGCAAGGGGCGCAAGCCCCTTGTTTATTTATCCTCAAAAATCGGCAACAAGGCGGATATACGGTTTAAGTCCCAAGCTTTTTTGGCACTGCGCAATATACGCATTAAGCTCGCCCCAACTGCTCCAACGATTTATAAATTCTTCAGCCGACTGACTTGAGCGCGAGAGCTGAACTTCAATTGTTTTTTTGAGCAAAGCATATACAACAGGCTGAATTTTTTCAAACCGAATATGAAGTTTTTTATTTTCATCAAAGAAAATCGCCTCATTTTCCAAAAGGAAATTAAATTCAATCAAATCCGCCACGCGATGCGGCTTTGAAAGCACGGGTTTTGCTTGCAAAAACAGGCTCAAAACCCAAGTGGCATAAATTTTTTTCAAATCATCGCCCGAATATTGTTCGTGCATAAAGGCAATAGAAACGGTATTTGCCTTGTGTTCTTCAATCACATGCTGATAAACACCCAGTGCGTTTTTATACGAATTATCAGGCCCGAGCGAATGCCCATTTTCATGCCCAATCACAAAATAATGCCTTGATTCCACATCAATATAAGCATGCAATTCGGGCGCGACCAACATATCCAAAATTTTTTGCTGACGTTCTAAATCTACCGCCGCGCGCACCTGCCGATGATAAACGTTGCGCCGCCCCAAACCGCGCTGAACGGCAAGTTTATCGTCATTTGGCAGATTTTGCGCCGTGGTAATGCCACCGCGACACATTGCATAATCGCCGGTTAAAAGCGCCAAGTCGGCGTCAACCATAGTTTGCTTCACATCATGACGAACAGATTGCTTGTAACAATCCGCAAAAGGCATTTGAAGCGCCAACAACGGCAACCCTTTTTGCGATTCCAAAATTAAATTTGTACCCGATAAATTCAAAAACCCCACGCGACAACCGAGCGTATCTTTAGAAACAACCTGAATATCATTTTGTTTTAAAATATCAGCAAGTAAAGGATAATCATAAACTGTGCCGGTCATTTCATCTTCATAATTTTCGCGCGAGATTGTAAATTCTATAGCATTAAATTGCATTTGCGCCCAATGTTCATCTGCCAAAGCGTCCATTTCGGGATTGTTCTGCAAAAGCGCCTGCGCCTGCCAGCCAAGATAATCTTTTAAAAGCGAATCAGTCGTATAATGCGCCGCCACTTCCAACTCATTTGCAATATCTGAAAAAGCCTGCGCAAAATATTCGGTATAATCTATAGCCTTTAACAGACTTCCCTCGCGCCTAACCATTGTCCGCGCCGACAAAATCCGCCTGATTTCATCAATCATGCCTTTTTGCGCCATTTTAATAAGAATTTGTTGAAATTCCTCAACGCTCAAATCCGCCGGATAAAAATTGCGTCCTTTCAAAAGCGGCAAGCCCTTAAAAATCTGCACAGGTTCAGGATCAATGCCGTTCAAACCGGCAACACCGTTTAAGCTTTTAAAAAGTTTGAGCGCCTTAGCGGCATATTCGCTATGCAAAGCCTCGGTTTCAAGAGCTTTCAGCAAGGGACGATTAAGCGCGTTATCTTGTTCCAAAGCCACGTCATTTATCAAATGCGCCGCGCGGCAAAGGTGTTCAAAAGCCTTTTTATCGCCCTCACTAAGCGCCTGATAAGCCGCAAAATTATGCGTGACCAACTTAATCTCGCGCGTTTGTTTTTCCAAAATATGATTTAGTTCTTCTTCGCTCAAATTAAGCTCATAACCGTTAATTTTCATCGTTTAAAACCTCCACCGCGCGGAACAAATAAATTTTATCATCAGGCGACCAATAATCAGGGCTCAAGCCAGCTTTAACCCTTAAAGCTTTCAAAAAGCCCTCTTTTGTTGGATAATTTTGCCACTCATAGGGCATAAGATAAGCTTTCCGGCGTCCATTAACAATCTTCAAGCCGTCTTTTTGTGAAACAAGAGAATCCAAAAACGCATCTTGAGATGAAATTTTATTTTCAAAAAACGAGGTCAAAACCCAAAGACTATAATGCCCTTGGGAAGCCAAACGCCGCGCCTTTTCCTGATAAGTCGCAAGCAACCGAATAAACGCATATTCGTCATCAAGCGCGCCAAATTCAAACACATCGCCGTTTTCATTTACGACATGCGCCGCAAGAACGGCTTTATCAAACAAAGGACGCGGCGCGTTTTCAAAATCTTGAACAAAGCGCTTAAAATCATCTTTAAAATCATTGACATACGCTTTCAGATTTTCTTCTTCCGCCGCCAGTTCAAAATAAAGTGGCGGACGATTTTTATTTTCAATTTCTTCAAGCGATTCGCCCTTAACCAGATTAAACACCCGCGGACGCAAATTTTGCTTTCGCGCCATATTTTCCATAGCCTTAACGCCGGCTGTTTTTTCCGCTGAATCCAAATTTTCAAGCCAAAGAATAAGGGCTTGTTCTTTGCCTAATGACTTTTCCAACACATTTTGAAGCTTTTCTGCCGACATCTGATGATAAACAACCACATCGGCCACATTTGAAAGCGCGTTTTCAAGTTCCGGCGCGTTATTTTGAAGAACAAGTTTTAAGGGCTTGTTTTGAGCATAAATTTGGACAACTTTCAGCGCGAAGTCAAAAATTTCAGAATCTTCTGCCATGCGTGATTTCGGCAAAACAATCATTTTCGCGCTTTTATCTAAAACGGTTTCATAAACCGCCAAAGGCGCGGGATAGCGAAATTTCATCAGAATATCTTCAGGTGTCTGATAAGCCGCCACACGCGTAGGATTCACGCTGATAAAGCGCTTAAAACACAAGCCGTTATAAAAAACAAACAGAGCCAAAGCCAACGCTAATGCGGTTTGCTTCAAACGCCTAATTAAAATTTCACGTTTATAATTTTGCAACATAACCCGAGTTTAACTTATTTGGTTTCGGATAAAAGCAGATTTTCATAAAAATCAACAAACGAATCAAAGTATAAAACATTTTTCTCGTGTTGCTCCGATTGTTCAAAAATAGGCAATCCAATGCGAATAGCGCGTGCGCCGGCATTGAGCGCGCAAAGGCTATCAACCGAGCTATCGCCAACAACCCAAACGCTTTCGGGGCAAATTTCAGTGGGTTTCATAAAATCTTTTAAGGTAAAAATCAGATGATTGCCGTCGGGCTTATCAGCTTTAGCCTCATGCCCGCAGACAATGTTATCAAATAAATCCGGATTAAAAATTAAGGGCAATTCATATTCCAAAAGTCGGCGGTCTTTGTTGGTCATAATCATCAACTTCACGCCGCGATTTTTCAAAAACTCAAGCACTTCGCGTGTTTTAGGAAAAGCCGAAATAAACCGCCGCACGTTTTGAAGATAAATTGCCGCATATTTTTCATAAGCCTCTTGAGCATTTTTACCAAAAATAAGCGGAAAATTATCCCGAAACGAAAGGTTAGGATTACGCTTATGACAAACCTTATCCCAAGGTTCCAAACCATATTGCGGCAAAACCTGATTAACGGCATAAACAAGCGTGGAGCGACTTTCCGCAAGCGTGTTATCCCAATCAAAAACCGCGGCTTTCAAGCCCGAAATGTCTAAAACTTTTTTCATAACACACAAAATAAGCCGTTTTAAAACAACTTTCAAGCTTAAAAATGCTTTGTGGTTACTGATTTTGCGGGGTTTAAAAAACATTGAAAAAAAACGAACGTCTGAAATCAATATATCTGAATGCTCTAAAGATGTCAATATCTTTTATTTAAAAACATTGAAATTTAACGTTCCTTTTTTGACAATGTTTTTTAAAAAAGAAACGCTCTGAAGTGTAACTTTATAAAGGATATAAATATGAACAAAATTTTATTAATGGCAGGTGTTGCAACAGTTTTATTTGCTGCAAACGCCAACGCTCTTGATTTTCAACAATATGTTTCTGTTAAAGGTACATATAATGATATGTCTAACAAAGTAAAATGGGTGGATCCCGGAGATGAGAAGGAACCTACCGGTAAAGATAAGTTAAATGATGAAGTCTTTGGCGCAGGCTTTGCTTATGGTGTTAAAACGGGTCCGGTCAGAACCGAATTGGAATTTAATTTACATCAAGATGCAAAAAGCAGAATTGCGGCAGATGATATTGATGTCAAAATGAAAAATGATTCCGTTATGTTGAACGCATACTATGACATTAACACAGGCACAAAATTTACGCCTTATGTCGGCGCAGGTCTAGGTTTTTCTCATCAAAAAGTTAAAGCTGATGATATCAAAAAATCTTCTAACGAATTTGCATGGCAGGTTGGCGCCGGTGTTTCTTATGCCGCCACAGACAATATTTCGGTTGATTTCGGATACAGGTATGTTGATAATGGTTCTTTTACAGTTTCACGCGAACAAGAAGGAAAAAATATGGTTAAAACAGATTTTGAATCCGAATCTAACGAATTTTATCTTGGCGTGAGATATGCGTTTTAATAAATTCTGTTAGAGAACTTCGTTTCTGTTAGAGAACTTCTTTATAGGGGAGGGGCTTGTTTTCAAAGCCCCTCTTTTTTTGTTTTGAAAGCGAGATAACGCGATTGTTAGCTTGCTTTGGTGCCGGCAGGCGCCGATGCAAGCGTTACAGAGCGGTGACCGAAGCGAGTTAGTTTTGCGACGAACGCAAAACTTACGAGCAAGAATCAGGCTGTTTCATCTTTTTGCACAGACACTCGGAAAGCCAGATAATGAGGTGGATGGAGTGATTTTTTGCTCAAAAGTACCGCAGTGTACGTAAAAGGTACATGAGGACACTTTTGAGCAAAAAATTGCTCTAGACGCCCATTAGATGGCTTTCCCTGCCAGCTAGACGCCTTTCCCAATCTTAGTTACATTCATATAACTCTGAAGTTTGGGAGGAATGTTGACGGTGCCGTCCTCATTCTGATGATTCTCAATGAATGGAACAAGAACGCGAGGGGTGGCAATGCCGGTGTTGTTGAGGGTGTGGACGTAGTGAACTTTGCCATCGGTATTATCGCGATAACGTAGATTGGTGCGACGCGCTTGCCAATCGGTAATATTGGAGCAAGAGTGCGTTTCGCGATAGCAATTTTGGCTTGGCACCCAAGCTTCCAGATCATATTGACGATATTTTGGCGCGCCCATATCGCCGGTGCAAACTTCCAAAACCTGATAAGGAAGTTCCAAATCCTGTAAAATTTCTTCTGAAATTTGCAAAAGTTTTTGATGCCATTTTTCACTTTCGGCAATGGAGTCTTTACAAATAACAAATTGTTCGGTTTTCATAAACTGATGCACACGCACAAGGCCACGCGTATCTTTGCCCGCGGCGCCTGCCTCGCGGCGGAAACAGGGCGAAAAGCCGGCATAAAGCACGGGGAGTTCGTTTTCAGATAAAATTTCATCTGCACGCAGAGAGTTCAAAATCAGCTCAGCCGTGCCGGAAAGATATAAATCGTCTTCCGGCATATAATAAACTTCATCGCGCGAAAACGGCAGATAACCTTGCCCATAAAGCGGCTTTTCCTTAGAAACGGAAGGCACGGTAATCACGGTAAAGCCCTCAGCGCGGAGCTTGTCTAAAACCATCATATGCATGGCAAGTTCAAGCTTGGCAAGCTCATTTTTAATAGCGTAAGTGCGCGAGCCTGAAACCTTGGCGATGCGCTCCATTTCCGACCAATCGTTTATTTCCATTAAGGCGATATGGTCGCGCGGTTCAAAATCAAAATGCGGAATTTTCCCAACTTTCCGGCGCACCACATTCCCCGAATCATCAGGGCCAACAGGGCTTTCGGGCGAGGGCAAATTAGGCATTTTAAGCATAAAGAGGTCAAATTCTTTTTGTTTGGCATCAAGTTGATCTTGCTCTTGCTTAAATTTTTCGCCAACGGCCTTGCTTTGCGCGATAATATTCGGGCGTTCGTCCGGCGCGGCGCTTTTAATGCTGTTGCTGAGCTTATTTTTTTCTTCCGCCAACGCCTGTGACGATGTTTTAAGCGCCGTGATTTCCTTATGAAGTTTAATCAGTGCGTCAACATCTAATTCCTCGGGCGTATAGCCTTTTTTTTGGAGCCCTTCTTTAACAAGGGCGGTATTTTCAACAATAAATTTAATATCAGGCATAGCTTAACTCTTTCAAAAAAATTCTTTTTCTAAAATACAAGTTTTATCATAAAAATCAACGACTATTTTTGAATAAAAAATTTTGAACAAAAACATCTGCGGCGGCAATTTCTTCTTGAGCGTTCATTTCAGAAGTGTCCAAACAGATAGCATCTGGCGCGGCTTTAAGCGGCGCGCTTGCGCGTTCGGAGTCGCGTTTATCGCGTTCTTTAATTTCGCCCAAAACTTTTTCAAGCGATGTTTTAATCCCTTTTGCAACAAATTCTTTGTAGCGCCGCATTGCGCGCACTTCAGGATTCGCCGTCACAAAAAACTTAATATCCGCTGAGGGGCAAACAACTGTACCTGTGTCGCGACCGTCATAAACCGCGCCTTTAGCAGGCGTGCCGTCTGCAAAAACAGGGTTTAGCGCAAAATCTTGTTGCATTTTCAAAAGCGCGGCGCGCACTTTAGGCAAAGCCGAAACCTTAGAGGCGGCCTGTGCGCCCACATTAGAGCGAAAATCAGGATGTTTGGAAAGTTCGGACATTTTTTCAAAAGTCAGATTTTGAGCATATTTTTCAGCCGTTGTTTCATCATCAACCGAAACGCCTGTTAAAACCATTTCAAGCCCCACTGCCCGATAAACCATGCCTGTATCAAAATAAGCAAGCTCATATTTTTTAGAAAGTGCGGTGGCAAGCGTACCTTTGCCGGCGGCGGCCGGCCCGTCAATTGTGATAATCATTTTTATCCCTCAACATGTTAGACGTTATGTATTCATTAACACATATTTGTTACAATGTAACCCATAATTTAATTTATACATAGTTTTTTGAGGTCAAGCCCGTGAGTGAAAAGAACCGCATACGCCTTTATACCAACGCCAAACTTTTTGAAAACGCCAATATTGAGTTAAACCCTCTTCAAGCGCACTATTTGAACACTGTTCTAAGGCTTTCAACAGGGGACAAAGTTTATGTATTTAACAACATATCGGGCGAGTTTGAAACCACAATCACAAAAATTGGCAAAAAAAACTGCGCTTTGAAAGTCTTAAGAAAAATCGCCGATTACACCCCCTGCCCTGATATTATGCTTTTGTTTGCGCCACTTAAAAAAGACGCCACAGAATACCTTATTCAAAAGGCGGTGGAGCTTGGCGTTTCGGTTTTGCAACCTGTGATAACCGAATACACCAACACCAAAATTTTTCGTGAACAAAGGGCGTTATCTTGCGTTATTGAGGCGGCGGAGCAATCGCGGCGCACGGATTTACCTAAAATTTTACCCTTAAAGCCTTTAAGCGAAATTCTTTCACATTGGGATAACAAACGCGCCCTCATTTACCTTGATGAAACAGGCAGCGGGCAATCTTTTTCCACTGCCGCACCCAAGGCTGTTGCGCCCGCGGCATTACTTGTAGGACCCGAGGGTGGATTTTCTGAAAAAGAACTAGCGTTTTTAAAAAAACAGAATTATAGTATAGGCGTAAGCTTAGGCAAGCGCATCTTACGCGCTGAAACAGCCGCAGCGGCGGGGCTAGCGTGCTGGCAAGCGCTTTGTGGCGATTGGTTATCATAAAAAACGGAGCAAGCAATGGTCAACTTGATTAACATTTCAAAAATTACCAAAATTCCCTCTTACATCACGGAAGTTTACGGCAATTTATATCAAAAAGGCAAATTGGCCGATTTTTTGGATAACGACCGCGTATTGGCATTTTTAACCTTAGGCGCGCGCAAAAAACTTGTTCAAGACGTTGTCCGCGAGGTTGCGCCAAACAGCGCCGTATTGCAAATTGGTTGCACGTTTGGCTCTGAAATTGAGGCGGTGGCGGATAAAATCACGCCTTACGGACAGTTTGATGTTTTTGATGTCTGCCCCGAACAAATCAAACGTTGCCGCCACAAAACAATTTATCAAAAAATCAATTACGAGGTCTTTGACGGACGACGCGCTTTAAGCCAAAAGTATGATACCATTGTTTTGTTTATGCTTTTGCACGAAGTACCACCCGCAAGCAAAGGAAAAATCTTAAACAACGCGCTTGATAACGTGGTAACAGGCGGCAAGGTTGTGATTATAGATTACGCTATGCCTTCAAAATTTAATCCGCTTTGGTATTTTATCAGGGCTTTCAACCGGCTTTATCAGCCTTTTGCGGAAGATATGTGGAAACGTTCGGTTCAAAGCTACGCGCTCAATCCCAAAGATTTCAACTGGCGGCGCACTTTTTATCGGGGCGGCATGTATCAAAAAGTTGTTGCCACACGCAAAACTGCCGAACACAAGCATGATTAAAAAAACTTGATTTTTTAAAAATTTTATGATACACTATAAGAAATGCGGAGAAGACAAATGAGATTAATATTTTTATTCATAATGCTTTTAGCCGCTCCGGCATATGCTCAAATATGCACGCAAAGCAATACGGGCACAGAAGGTTGCAACGCTTTGGGTTACACACAAACAAAGAACGATTGCATAGATTCTGAAGGCAAAAGCATCGGTGGCATTGCCTGTCCGTTTGACAGCTCAAAGTGGATTTGTAGCCCTTGGAAATGCTCTGACGGCCGCTATTCTGATTCTCCGACAAAAGAAGGCTACACTTGTTACAAAACAATATTTAAAAAGATCACCTGTTACGATTGCATTAAAGACTGCGTCGCCCCTGAAATTGACTACGACACCTGTTGGGGCGGTCGTTTTATGAAAGTCATAACCGAATGTGAAGAGCAAGGCTACACCGATTTGCCCGAAAGTTGCGACAACTATCTGCGTTGCCCGTCTGATTACACCAAAATCCGTTGTATCGGCTGATTTTTCCGTATATATCTTTTAAAAAACACTTTTGAATCTGCGCAAAAGTAATATAATCTGCCATTATATGTGAAAGAACACAATGCAAGATCCTAAATTTATACATCTGCGCGTACATACAGCGTATTCTTTATCTGAGGGCGCAATGCTTGTGCCAACGCTCATTCACAAACTGCGCGAGCAAAACATTCCGGCAATTGCTATCACAGATACGGCGAATATGTTTGGCGCAAAGGCTTTCTCCACTTATGCCGCAAACGAAGGTATTAAGCCAATTTTAGGGTGCCAATTTAATGTTCGCAACCCCGATTCGGACAATTTGCTCAAATCCAAAGGCAAGCCCCTGCCCTTAGACAAGCTTGTTTTGCTTGTGATGAACGAAACGGGCTATAAAAACATTATGAAGCTGATGAAAATCTTTTACCTTGACAACACCGCGCAAGGCGATGAACCTCAGCTCAAAATCTCTGATTTAGAAACTTATAACGAGGGGCTGATTGCCCTTTCTGCCGGCACGCAAGGGGCTGTCGGACGGCTGATTTTGGAAAACCGCCTGAAAGATGCCGAGCAAATGCTCTTAAAACTCGCCGATATTTTTAAAAACCGCTTTTATGTAGAAATTTCACGCATTGGCACGCCTGAAGAGGCAAAAACCGAGCAACTTTTTTTAGATTATGCCTTTAAGCACAATCTGCCGATTGTTGCCACCAACGAGGCGTTTTTCTTTGACGCGGATATGTATGAGGCGCACGATGCCTTGGTTTGCGTGGCAATGGTGGAATATGTGGCGAACGAAAATCGCAAACATTTTTCGCCCAACAATCGTTTGCGTTCCGAGGCAGAAATGTTAGAGCTTTTTAAAGACCTGCCCGAGGCGGTAATGAACACCGTTCAAATTGCTAAACGATGCAATTATCTTTCTGAAAAAGTCAAACCTTTGTTGCCAATTTTTGAATGTCCTGACGGCAAAACGCAAGAAGAATATATTGATGAGCAAGCGCACAAAGGGCTTGCTGAGCGGATGCAAAAGCACGTTTATTTTGAGGGTATGACCGCCGAGCAAAAGGCTGAAATTGATAAAAAATATTATGAACGTTTGGAATATGAACTGAGCGTGATTAAGCGCATGGGTTTCCCCGGCTATTTTTTAATTGTGTCTGATTTTATTCGTTGGTCAAAAGGGCATGGCGTGCCGGTTGGGCCGGGGCGTGGTTCGGGCGCGGGTTCTATTGTGGCGTGGTCACTATACATCACGGAGCTTGACCCGATTAAGCTGGACTTGCTTTTTGAGCGCTTTTTAAACCCCGATCGCGTGAACATGCCTGATTTTGACGTTGACTTTTGCCAAGAAAACCGCGCCAAAACCATTGAATATGTGCAGAACAAATACGGCTTTGACCATGTGGCACAAATCATCACTTACGGAAAGCTCCAGTCTAAGGCGGTTATTCGTGATGTGGCGCGCGTTTTGCAAATGCCTTATGCCGAGGCGGATAAAATTTCCAAGATGATTCCAATGCCGGTGCAGGGCAAAAATATGAGCTTAAAAGAATCGCTTGAACAAGTCCCCGAGCTTGAAGAAATGCGCCAAAACGATCCGCGTGTGAACAAGCTTTTTGACATTGCCATGAAGCTTGAGGGGCTTTACAGACATTCGGGCGTGCATGCTGCGGGCGTTGTGATTGGCGATCGCCCGCTTGACGAGCTTGTGCCACTTTATAAAGATCCGCGCGCGGATATGCCTGTCACGCAGTACGATATGAAATATGTTGAAGAAACGGGGCTGATTAAGTTTGACTTTTTGGGCTTAAAGACGCTGACCGTTATCAAAAAGGCGGTGGATTGGATTAAAAAAATTCATAACGTTGACTTAGACATTGACGCCGTACCACTTGATGACAAACCCACTTACGAACTGATGCAAAGAGGCGATACGGCGGCGGTTTTCCAATTTGAATCGGCGGGTATGAAGGACGTTCACAAGCAAATCAAGCCCGACCGCTTTGAGGATTTAATCGCGATTGTTTCGCTTTACCGCCCAGGGCCAATGGATAACATTCCAACTTACATCAAACGCAAGCACGGCGAGGAAGAAATTACTTATTTGCACCCGAGCTTAGCGCCAATTTTAGATGAAACTTACGGGATTATGGTTTACCAAGAGCAAGTGATGCAAATTGCGCGCGCTTTAGGTGGCTACACAATGGGCGAGGCCGACAAGCTCCGCAAAGTGATGGGCAAAAAGCAACGTGAAGAAATTCCCAAACAGCGTGAAAAATTTACCAAAGGCGCTATTGCAAACGGCATTTCCGAAGATGTCGCGAAAAATATTTTTGATCAAATGGAAAAATTTGCCTCGTACGGTTTTAACAAATCGCACGCCGCGGCATATTCCCTCATTTCATATCAAACAGCGTATTTAAAAACGCATTATCCCGTAGAATTTATGACCGCGGTAATGGATTTAGATATGACAAACGTTGATAAATTGGCGTTTTTCACGGCGGAATGCAAGGCGGCGGGTATCAAGATTTTACCGCCCGACATCAACGCTTCCGGCGCGGATTTCAGGGTTGAAAACGGGGGCATTCGTTACGCTTTGGGCGCAGTCAAGAGCGTTGGCGAGGCGGTTATGCGCAATGTCGTTGCCGAGCGCGAATTGAACGGTGTATTTAAAGACATTTCTGATTTTTGCCACCGCGTTGACATTCGCTTTATCAATCGCAAGCAGTTAGAACAGCTGATAAAAGCCGGCGCGTTTGATTGCTTGGATAAAAATCGCGGCAAGCTTTTTGCCAACATTGAAACCATTATGCAAAACATTTATGCCTCAACCGAAGTTAAGACCAGCGAGCAGAAGTCGCTTTTTGGGGCGGAAGAGCTTTCAAGCAAAATCAAACTCAAAGACATCCCCGACTGGCCCATGCTTGAAAAAATGCGTTATGAGGCGGAATCTATCGGGTTTTATCTTTCGGGACACCCCTTAGACGGCTATCGCGAAAGCATTAAAAAACTTGGCGTGACCGATAGCGCTCATATTTTAAGTAACATTCAGCCTGGCGATAGGCTTCAACTTAATGCCGCCGTGTGTGTAGAGAGCTTTCAAAAGCGCTTGAGTAAACAAGGCAACCGCTACGCCTTTGTTAATTTTTCCGATTCGTTTGGCTCTTTTGAGGGGATGATTTTTTCAGAAGGCATTGCCAAGTACGAGGGCATTTTAACCTCGGGCGAACCAGTGCTTGTTAAAATCACCGCCGAGCAAACCAACGATTCGCGGCCACGGATTTTGATAAACAGCGTCAAAACGCTAGATTCCGCTATTGCCGAGCAAGCACGCGGGTTGCAAATTTTTGTTTCAGACGCGCGGGCGCTTGCGCCGATACATCAAATCTTAAGTCGGGATAAAAAAGGCGCGCGCAAGGTATATATCATTCCGCAAATACCTGATTGGGATGTTCAGATTGTTTTGCCCGACACTTACGCCTTTTTAGACACGTCGCTCATAAGCAATCTAAAAGCCGTTTCAGGCGTGATTGATGTAAAGGAGATTTCATGAAAAAGCAAAAAATGAACACTGTATTTAAAGAAAATCTGCCAATGCGCGAAAAACCAAAATACAGTGTATTTAAAGCAATCTTAAATCCTTTTAATCAAATTTCAGATAATCTGATATTTTTTGTGATATTGGCGCTTATTTTTACGCTCATTTTAAGTGGCTTGACTTATTTTTACAAAGCGGTTTTTGCCGCGCAAACCACGCCTGAAACCACGGGCGAGCTTTGGAATGAGGGCATAAGGCTTGGGCTTTATATTTTAACCAAGTTGCTAATTTTAGCGGTGTTTTTGCGTTGCTGGACAGATGCTTCCGCGCAAGATAAAGATCTTTTGATGAATGTTAAGAAAACGCTTGCTGACATTTTCAAAATATACGCGGTTATTTTAGTTTTTTTGGTTATCAACGCTTTGCCGGCGTTTTCATCTTTTGCCTTGTTTATACGAACGCCAAACCCCAACTGGTTGCTTGAGTTAGCTTATTTCACGTTTATAAGCTTAGGTTTTGTCGCGCCGTTTGTTTTAATGCGCTTTTACGGCGGTTTTGGCGCAATTTTGGAAGGGCAACCAACATCGCTAGGCAATTTTTGGATATTAACGCGGGGTTACGCCTACAAAATTATATTATCCGCGGCGCTTTTTTATACGCTGATTTTGGTGCTTTTCATTGGTTTTGGTGGCATAAAAACCGCTCAAACTGTGGCGGACACGTTGTTTTCAAACTTTGCCGTGCTTTTAATTGGCGCTTTAACGGCGGGCTTTATGCGCACGCAACACGCTATATTTTCAGCGCAAAAGAGCGTTTGACTTTTACCCTCAAATCTGATATGATGTTTTTATGACATGGGAGGGAAAATGAGCAAAGCATTAAACAAAGTTGTCGGTGCAACACTCGTTACCGCGGGCGTTGCGGCAAAATTGGGGCAATGGGGGCTTTCGGTAGCGCGCGTTGTTGGCAACGGCGCGACAGGCTTGGCGGCGGAGTTTGTCGGCAAGGGCGGCAACCTCAAATTGGGCGATACGATTGTTTCAAACATGCACGGACAAGTCAAAAAACTAAGCGCCTGGTTTTTTAAAAAGGGCAAAAATTTTTGGAGCCGCTAATGGAACACGAAGACAATTATAAAGTGATTATCACGCACGAGGGCGTTTTGGTTTTTTTAATAAAAGAGCGCACGCAAGCGCCTGAAAAGCCTTTTGTGCTTTATGACGGTGGCAATCACGCCACATTTTACCGCCGCGCGGACGAAACGGTTTTGTTTGATTATCTTAATCCGGAAATTATCCCGATAATGCAACAATCTGACCACATTGTTATCTTTGAATTTAGCGACCAAACGCAAGATGTTTCGCGCGATTATGCCGCGCCCATTCGGCACATCAAAAAAAATTCGTTCACAGACGGGCTTTAAGCCCGTTTTTTTAATTAAAAATTTACCATAAAACATTATGCTGACACCAAAGGTTAAATTTGTTACAGAAATATGAACATTTAGCTCTAAAAGCCTTATTTTCTGGACTTTTTGCAAAAAATGTGATAGCTTGAGAATAGGTTAAAAGAACGGACGAAACAAATGTATTTATGGATTGTATTGGCAACGTTTATTGTTTTGTTATACTCGTTCAACATCGGTGTTCGGGCTGATTTGGATCGTGTTTTTGCTGAAACAAAAGCGCAAGTTGTTTTAACCAAGTTTTTAGCCCAGCACAATGCGGTCAAAGAATATTTAAACGAGCAATCGCCTGATAAATTAGGCGCGCGCGGACAATACACCGAAAGCGAAACCGAACGCGCCGCAGTTAGCTATTTTCCTGGAGACGGTTATAATCTTTCGCCCGATCAAGAGGGCAACACGCTAGGCGCTGATTTCAAAAACACCGAGGCCAAAGCAACCATTGAAAACTATTTGCCCGTCGGCTTTGAGCCTGAGGCTGATGCCGTAACCAAGGTTTTTTGTTTCAAAAACGGCGACAAAACGCAAAATTGCAATTCTTCCAACGGACGCAGTTGTTGTAGCGATATGTTTACGGGCGTTTACGTTGTGTCGTTTATGCCCATTCCGGGGCGTTGGTTTAATCCGGTAACCGACCAACCGCACACAGACTTAATTGGCGCGATGTCGCGACTTGGCGGTTATGGACGCGATGTCGGCTACATTGGCGAAAAAAACGGCAAACTGGTTATTGTCGGCGGTTACCAGCTCCCGAAAGGAAGCACGGACGAAAACGGCAACACGCTTTTAGATAATGCCGTCACATACCGCGAGATATGGCAAGCCGTTAAAGACGATCCCGATTTTATAAATTCAGGCTGTAACGATGCCAACAAGCATTGTTTATACGCCGTGCAACAGATTTATGGTTAAGGAGAAAAAAGATGATGACGCCTTTTCAAAAATCTAAATTAAAATTAGCGCAAGCTGGTAGCTTAATGGTTGAGGCCATGGCGATGCTAGCGCTGATTTCGCTTGTAACGCCGACCTTATATAAAAAATCGGCGGAACGCACCACCGAGTTGCAAGACATCAACACGGCATCGCACGCGCGAACAGTCTTAAAAGCGTTAGATAACTACGTTAAAACAAACTATTCCACCCTTATGGAAGAAATGGGCAGTGGCGATTCCACTAAGCAAATTTCAGCCGAAGACTTAGCCAAGGAAGACGGCGATTACAAGCCTTATTTTCCGTTTGGCTACAAGTTTGAAGACCTCAAAAACTTTGCCGCGCCGCAAGCCGCTTTAATGAAAAAAGGCGATTCTATCACGGTGTTTGTTGACTTTCCGACCAATGTTGACTTGGGCGAAACCCGCGCCGCGCGCATTGCTTCTATGATTGGGAGCAACGGCGGTTACATCAACAAGGACGAAAAAGCGCAAGGCGTTGGCGGCGTGTGGAGCTTGGAAACGACCGATTTAAGCAACATGGGCTTTGCTACCGATAAAAAAGACTCCATTGTGGTTGCCTCGTCCGATGCTATTAACTCGGCTATGGCGGGCGCGCTAGAAAACGAAAAATATTTGCAACGCACCAAGCCCGAAACAGAATCCGAACGTTGGCGCAACGCGATGACAACCGACCTTTATATGGGCGGTGTGGCAAACGCTGAAACAATGTATAAAATTTTGGGCGTTGAACAGCTGATTTTAGGCGAAACCGATAGCCCTGTTGACGCCGACTTAGTTATTACCGAAGACGCAACAAGTGGTGGCGCGGCATGGATGGCAGGCGCATTACACGCCTTAAACGAGACCTTTAATGTTGAAGGCACGCCTGAAGATGCCTCTTTAGACTTTGGCGAGGCTATTAAAGCCCAAACGGGCGAAGGCACGACAAACCGTGTTTCATTTAACAACGAGGATATTATTTTTGAGGGCTCTTCTTCCACCGGTACAGGGGGCGAAACCTCTTCCGGCACAGCCTTATTTAAGGTAAAAACAACTGTTGACAACGCCTTAGAATCAACAGGCGACACCCGACTTGCCAACAAAGATAACTCTGTTTTTGAAGCTGGTCCAAACGGCAAATACATTAAAGTAACACCCGAGCAAGGCGAATTAAGCCTTATGGACGGCAACATCATTACAAAAAAGGTTACAGGTCAAGATAATGGCGTGCGCACCGACATTAAAACCAAACTTTATGTCAATGATGAAACCAACATTGGCACCGTAGGAACAATGAGTCCTGAAGCAACAAGCATTACAAACTTTGATCCCAAACTTAAAGTATGGGGCGATGCTTATGTTGATGAAACCCTTTATGCCAACGACCTTAAAGTTAAGGAATTTGATACATTAAGTCTCCGCGCCGGTAAGGAAAATTTTGGAGAAGGGAATTGGCGCTTAAATGTCACAGATCAAGATTTTGAAGTTCAAGATAAAAACGGCAATACAAGGTTGTCTTTAAATGAAGGTGAATCCACTGTTCTCAACACAACAGGAACTTTAGATGACAATGGTCGGACGGGAAGCTCCATTCAACTTGATGATGGTGTTGCTGATATCCGTGGCAAAAATACCTTAAACTTACATACCCAAAACTTTGGAAATGTAGATATCCAAAGCGGTGCTTTAACCGTTCAAGGCACTTCCACAGCTTTAGACGGAAACTCAAAAGTTATTGCAAAAGCACCTTTTATGGTTCATACTGACAACGAAGGGACATCAGACAATGCAACCCTTTATGCCGACCCTAACAATAACGGAGAGGTTCAAATTAATGCTCAAAACACGCAGATTACATCTTACAGCACATTAATTGCCCCTCAAGACAAAGGAACTTCTAGCAATGGGGTCTTCGCTATTGGAGGTAACTTAACATCAACTGATAACGGTGTTTATTTGGACAACATCGCTTTCCGTGTTCAGCCAAAGGTTGATGCTAACACAGCTTCGTCAGATAACAGCATTGTAGATGTATATGAAAACGCCTTTATCTTAAATGAAAAAGACCAGGCAGAAAGTGATAACCCCGTTGTGTATGCTGATTTAAATAAGGGCTCAGATTCAACCACAGAGGACAGCACTAAAATAAATGCCTCTATATACATTCGCCGTGGCGCGATTGAAGTTGAACCCGAAACAAACGAGGGTTTTGACGCTGATGATGGTAAAGGTTATATTGAGGCATCGCGCTTTGTGGCAAACAACCCCGGAACCGATAAGAGCACACCTATCGTCCCGATATTCGCTGGCGAATATGATGAATCCATCTATTATCAAAACGAATCTCCTCGCGTGGCATACGACCGTTATATGATAAACCCGGCTTACACCTCGGTGATGCACGATATTAAGCTGACCACGCGAGGTGGCGCGCGCTTGAGCGATATTTTGCCAGACTTTATCAACAAAGGTATTTACCTTGTCAACAACTCTTATACAGAAGAAGGCACAAGCTTTGATGATATTAGGCCAAGCGTCACTGAGGGAGGAAGAATTGAGACTAACTTTACGGAACAACTCATTGGAGGTGGTTACCAAAACACTTACGCTTCCGCCTTTATGGGCATTGTACCGGCGCCACAATGTCCGCCAGGATATGCGCGCGTGATAACGCTCACACCGGCAACTTTCCAAATGGCGCAGGCCGGTAACATCCGTTATGTAAACCTTGGAGGAGGTGGAAATAGCGGCACAGATCTGAATCGTTTTGAAGTGGTTTCTCTTTCCAACGAAAATACTCTCTCAAATTTGGATAAAAACGATATTAAGATTAACGAAGTTGGTCAAGACATCATCAGTGGCGCACGGTGGACAGAAATAACGCAGTCAGATGGAACATCCCGAAGCGTTTTGGGTGACCCTGTGGAAGGAACAGATGACGACAACGTTAAAGCCTTAAGAACGGTTCCTTTTTCCTTCCAACAAAACACTTGGTTGCGGAGTATGGTTCAAACGAGGAGAACAGGCTCTACAGACTCTTGCGGTGACAACAAAAGTGGTGCCTCTGGCTCACAAAGCGCCAATGTTAGTTGTCCGGACTTTATTGGGTGGTCAGCAATTATGGGCTTTATTTATCCTGAAACTCAATATAAAGGATTGATAGATGCTATTACAACCCTTTCTGGAGGCTCGTACAGCACTTCCAGTGATGATAGCAACAAGATTTACTGGAACTTATATCCGGTACAGACATCTTCATTGGAAGCGTATGCCACAGTGTATTGCTACTTTGATAGAAGCAACTTATGGGGATCCTCTAAACAAAATTCCGAAATGGTTGACCAATACGACCAGCTGAATAACTTCTCAAGTGCTTATACAAAGACAAGAACAAACGATCAGGCAGGAGACTATGTCAACCGCTTAGACGATCCGGCATTAAAATACCGCGATCCATGGTAAAAAAGAAAAGCCCCAATCGGGGCTTTTCCTTTATAATTGAACAAAAAAATTATTGTAAAGATATAAAAAATAGATAATAATTTGAGAACATGCTTTAATAATAAAAGGTAATTAAAAAATGAAACGATTTATAAAACTTATAAGTATTTTTATTCCGATAAAAAAATGGAGAAAGAAATTTAGAACAAAATATCTGAATAAAAAAAAGAAAAGTCCAATAATTAACAGCGCCTATTACGGAAAAATATACTTTCCATATTACCCTGATATAAAAATAACCAACCAAGGAAAGCCTAAATTATATAACGAATGGGGGGGGGGACTAGACATATACTTTATTAGAGATAAAGTCGGATGCCATTGCCCTTACGCTGAAACTTCTAAATATTTTTTATGGGACAGATTTAATATAGGTTTAGATACACATTTTTATACTCACGAAACAATGCTAGAAACAATGGGTAAACCTATTCATAGGTATGGATATTTTTATGAATCCGAAGCTATTATTCCTGAAGAATATAAAATTTTTGATAAATATAAAGGAATTGAAAAAGATTTTGATGCGGTTTTTACATATTCTGAAAAATTATTAAACAAACTAGATAATGCGATTTTATTTCCCTCTTGTGCAACTGTTTGGTACAGCAAGGAATATTATAATGGAATACAAGACCCTGTTCAATTAGATGAGAATTTGTATCAGAAAAAAACCAAAAATATATCTATGATATGTTCTTCAAAACTACTTACGGAAATGCATAAAATTCGTCATAAAATTGCCTCGGATGCTTTAAAAACAGGGAAAGTTGATTTATTTGGCGGATTTCTAAATGGGAAAATGTTTCCTTATAAATCTTCAACATTAAAAGATTACAGATTCCAAATTGTTGTTGAAAATGATATTACGCCCTATTATTTTACCGAAAAAATAATGGATTGCTTTGCATCTCAAACCATTCCTGTTTATCTAGGGGCTACAAAAATAAATAACTTTTTTAATGAAGACGGAATTATTAAAATTGAAAAAGATGTAGACATTGAAAAAGTAATAAATAACTTAAATGAAACAGCGTACCAAAACAGAATTAACGCGGTAAAAGAAAATTATAAGAAAGTTATGAAATATCTTAATATAAATGATTTACTATATGAGACCTATTTTGCAAAAAAATAATATATGACATAGTTTTCAGAGCAATAAACTTATCTGAATCGTCATTCGCGAGGAATCCAGGAAAAATAAAGCTATATTATTGTCCTGGATTTTTCCTCCCTACGGTCGTCAGAATGACGACTCTTTAACGGAAAGGCGGATAGCGTGTGCAGATGGAGTGATTTAAGGGGAAAAAGTACCGGAGCGTTTTAAAGCCTTGGAAAGGCGGAGAACCGCTCAATCCAAAAAACGCGATTAATGAGGTGATTAGAGTGATTTTAAGCCCGAAAGTACCGGATTATTTTAAAGCCTTGGAAAGGCGGATAGCGTGTGCAGATGGAGTGATTTAAGGGGAAAAAGTACCGGAGCGTACATAAGAAGTACGTGAGGACACTTTTTCCCCTTAAATTGCTCTAGATGCCAGCTAGACGCCTTTCCCCGCCCTTTAAGCACGTTTTAAAAGACTCAACAACTTCTGATTCGCCTCCTCCAAGGAACTATTATCAAAAACAGCAACCTCGCTGGCTAGACGATCAAGAGCTTGTTCGTAGATTTGGCGTTCACTGTACGATTGTTCGGCTAAATTTTCGGACCGATACAAATCGCGCACAACTTCGGCAATCGCGACGGGATTACCGGAATTGATTTTATTTTCATATTCCTGCGCGCGGCGCGACCACATGGCTTTTTTCACACGCGCCTTGCCTTGGAGGGTTTGGAGCGCCTCGTTGATTGTGGATTCGCCCGAAATACGACGCAAGCCCACATGCTCAACCTTAGCCACCGGAATACGCAATGTCATTTTATCCTTGTCAAAGTTGACAACCAACATCTCAAGTTCTGTGCCGGCAATGGTTTGCTTTGAAACATCGGCAACCTTGCCAACACCTTGTGTTGGATAAACGACATACTCGCCGGAGCTGAAAGCCTGAAAAGGTTTTTTCTTTGTGCTCATATTGTTTTCCTTACTTGATTATGTCTTGAACAAAAAAGAATATACCACATTTTTAAGCCAAAAAAAAGCCTAAATTTTAAAATTTTTCATTTTTTTACATTTTAAAGCTTCAAACGCTAGGAAACAAGCCAGTTTGACGCAACGCCTCGCCAACCACCATGGTTGCCGCCACCGCCATATTGATAGAGCGCGCGCCTGCTTGCATGGGAATTAAAAGTCTTTCGTCAGCCGTTTTATGCACTTCTTCAGGCACACCGGCACTTTCGCGCCCCAAAAGAATAATATCGTTTGGCTTAAAGCAAAAATCGGTATAAGGCTTTTGGGCGTGCGTTGTCAACAAAACAAGCCGCCCATATTCGTCCTTATTCTCAGCCCGAAAATCCAAAAACGCCTGCCACGAGTCGTGGCGCTTAAAACAAGCGTTTTGCAAATAATCCATACCGGCGCGACGCATTTCTTTGCCACCAAAGACAAAGCCGCACGGTTCAATAATATCTAAAGGCAAGCCCAAACAGGCGCCCAAACGCAACAAAGTGCCTGTATTTTGGGCAATATCGGGCTGAAAAAGCGCCAACCGCATTTATGCATTACCTTTTTTCTGCCTTACCGCATAAAGCGCCGCAAAATCAATTGGGTTCAGCATAATTGGGGGCAAACCGCCTTCTGTCAAGCAATGTGTGACCACATTTCGGGCAAAGGGGAACAAAAGCCTTGGGATTTCAATACCCAAAACAGGCTCTACATGCTCCGCCGGCACATTAAGCGTGACAGCCGCGCCGTACGAAAGCTCCAAAATAAAAAGCTTTTCATTTTCAACATCGCCGTTTAAGCTCACATTCAGCACAACCTCATGCGTGGTGTCATTTAATTTTTGCGACTTAATCTGCACATCAACCTTAATTTGCGGTTGTTGGCGAATTTTACCAAAAACCTCGGGCGCATGCGGAATTTCAAAAGACAAATCTTTAATATACTGACTGTTAATCACAATCGGCGGTACATTTTGGTTTTGTTTATTTGTATCAGACATATTTCCTCCTTTTTTGTCATTCATAGCGCAAATAATTGAACACGTCAAATATAATAGTTGATAATACCACAAAATGCGTTATATATAGACTTAGTTATCTTAAATGAGGTTAAAAAATGTTTGCCAACATAGATATTGTTTTTTTGATGATTGCGGCGGGTTTGATTTTGATGCGCCTGTATAAAATTTTGGGAACGCGCCCTGATGACGAATCTTCCAAAGTCGTCAAAATTGTTGCTGAAAAAACCGCACCAACCCCCGCGCCAACAGATGACGAAACTATCAAATGTAGCGTTATTCCAAACTTTAATAAAGCGGATTTCTGCGCCCGCGCCAAGGTTGCTTTTGCTATGATTTTAGAGGCATTTGCCAACAAAGACCTTGAAACGCTTAAAATGCTCACAGGCAAAAATCTGTTTGCTAAATTTAAAGAAATTATCACCGAGCGTGACGCTCAAGGCATAACCGCCGAGACCGATTTAATCCGTATTTCACAAATGCGCATTATAGACGCGGGCGTTTCAACAAAAGGCATTGCCCGCGTTGTGGTGCGCTTTGTAAGCGAGCAAATCAACCTCATTAAAAACAAAGCCGGCGAAGTGATTGAAGGCGATGAAAATTTTGTGCAAGAAATTACCGATGTTTGGACTTTTGAGCGCAATCTTAACAACGTTTCGCCTGTTTGGTTTTTGGTTTCCACAAAGAAAAAATAATGATAAAGCGACTTTTTTTATTAGCCCTTTTTGTTTTGGCGGCGTGCCGACAATCTTATGTTTTAAAGCCGGAAAGCGCGCACTTTGAGGGCTTTAGCTTAAAAAAAGCCTCGTACACCGATTTAAAAGGCTTTGAAACGGACGATTTCAGCCAAGCGATTATCGCTTTTGAGCGCAACTGCAAAGCCCTTGATAAATTAGCGCCAAAATCTTCATCAGTAATCAAGCTTTCTGCCGATTCGCATCAAAAAATCTGTGCTGATTTTCAAACGCAAAAAATCAAAACCTCTGAAGATATGAAAAATTTTATTCAGGCGCATTTTGAGCCTTATTTAGTTTTAAATAACGGTTCGTCACAAGGGCAGTTTACCTCGTATTATGAGGCAGAAATCAGAGCTTCAGAACAAAAGCACGGCAAATATCAATATCCTGTTTATGGCAAGCCGCGCGACTTGGTGACTTTTAATCCGGCGGATTTTGATAAATCGCTTACCTCAAAACGCTTTGTCGGCAAACTCCAAAATGGCCGCTTAAAGCCCTATCCGACACGCGCTGAAATTGAGCTTTCAGGCATTGACGCGCCTGTTATTTTATGGGCGGATGACCCTGTTGATGTCTTTTTAATGCAAATTCAAGGCTCGGCAATTGCCTTAATGGATAAGGGCGATAATAAACGGATTCGCTATGCCGATAACAACGGACAACCTTTTATCGGTATCGGGCGGATTTTGCTTGACGATAAAGTTTTAGAAAAAGGGCAAGCCTCTATGGATAAAATTCGCGATTGGCTAAAACAAAACCCCGAAAAAGCCCAAAAATATATGCGCCAAAATCCGCGTTATGTGTTTCATCAGCTTTCAGACGCCGAAGGACCAATCGGCGCGCTGGGCGTGCCTTTAACCAGCGGCCGCAGCTTGGCTGTAGATGAAAAATATATTCCGCTTTCAAGCCTTTTGTGGCTTGAAACAACCGCGCCCGATAACACAGCTCTGCAAAAGCTTGTCTTTGCGCAAGATATTGGCGGTGCTATTCAAGGGCCGATTCGCGGCGATTATTTTTGGGGACATGGCGAACAAGCCTTGCTTTCTGCTGGAAAAATGCACGCTAAAGGACAATATTATATTTTGCACCCCAAGGATTCGGAGCTTGAATTTAACAATGGAAAGTGATGACGATTTAAAGGCTTGGCAAGAGGCAATTCAAGACGTGAAACCTTTACCCGAAAAGCGCGTGGAACAAGCTCCCGCGCCGGCAAAAATTAAGCTTAAAGAAAACAAGTTTGAAACTGTTGCCCTCAAACCTTATAAGCACGAAGTGCGCCTGAACGCCACCGCCGATATTGACCGCAAAACCTTTGAACGCCTGAAAAAAGGAAAAATTTTGCCCCAAGCGACACTTGATTTGCATTATCAGACCGAAAAACAAGCCTTTGAAAAAGTGCAAAACTTTATCACACAATCATACTTGCAAAACAAGCGTTGCGTTTTGATTATAACCGGCAAAGGGCTTCACGCAGCGGACGAGTTTACACCCCGCGCTTGCCTTAAAACACGCGTACCACAATGGCTTTCGCAAGAAGAACTTCAACCCTTGATTTTAACCTATGTTCACCCTACCGAACGTTTTGGCGGTTCGGGTGCGTTGATGATTTTGTTGCGTCGCCGCCGCGCCTGATTAAACTTTATAAGGCAAATGCCTAAACAACACGCGGCTCACACACTCGGGCAAAACCGATCCAAACCACGCCGCCATACGCATCGGAAATGGAAACGCGATTAATCCGCGATTGTTTTCAATCCCCTGTGCAATCAAGCGCGCCGCCTTATCTGCGTCCATAAGGAAAGGCATCGGGCAAGTGTTTTGTGCCGTTATGCGCGAGCGCACAAACCCTGGGCAAATGACATTAACTTGTATGTTTTCGTCACAAAGCCTTCCGCGCAACGCCTCACCATAAGCCTTAACACAGGCTTTTGACGCACTGTACGACGGGCAACTAACCATGCCGTGATAACCAGCCAAAGATGATACTATCGCGACAATGCCTCGCTGTTCCTCGGGTCTTTTTCTATAAATGTTAATTGCGGGATGAATAGTATTTAAAACGCCTAAGACATTGGTTTCAAAAGTATTATAAATATTACACCCTGTTTCCGCGCTCGTTGAAACACCAGCATTAGCAATCACTAAATCCAAAGGTGCTTCTTTGTTGCAGATTCTCATCCAATTTGCAAAATTTTCTCTATCGCGAACATTTATAATGCGCCCCTCGGCATGTACACCATGCTTTCGGCAAAGCCGTTCCACTCTTGGCACACGCAAACGATCGCGTCCGCATAAGAACAAGTTTTCCGCACCATTTTGCGCATAATACAGCGCCAACGCCTCGCCAATACCTGACGATGCGCCTGTAATTAAAATATTTTTAATCTGCTTTTTCAAAATTTTTATTTCCTAAAAGATTTTTAACGTTTCAGGGTTATGATACACATAAACTCTTAAAAAGGAGTAAATTTATGGAAGATATTGTAAATGTTTTAAGAAAAACCCGCAAAGGCGCGATGTTTATTATTGAAGCGCCGTCCGGAACGGGCAAAAGTACCGTCATCAAAGAGCTGATGAAACGCGATTCTAACCTCAAGTTTTCAGTGTCTGTCACCACACGCGCCAAACGCGAGGGCGAACAAGAGGGCGTGGATTATTATTATATTACAGATGAACAATATAACGAACACCTTAAAAATAACGATTTTTATGAATATGTAGATTCGGCATACGGTTCACGCTACGGAACATTGCGCTCAGAAGTTGACAGCTTTATCAACATTGGGCAAGACGTTATTTTTGATATGGATTGGGTTGGCGCACAGCAAATGCGCGAAAAAGCCCCTAACGAAGTGGTCACAATCTACCTGTTGCCGCCCTCCATTAAAGAAGTTTATCGCCGCCTTGTTTCACGCGGGACAGATTCGCCCGAAACCATTGAAAAGCGTATGAATTTAGTGGTTGAAAAAATCAAACATTGGCACGAGTTTGACTATATTGTTGTCAATGTAAACATTGATGAAACAGTTGCTAAAATCCAACGCATTATCTCGGGCGAGCGTATGAAACGCGTCCGTCAACCAGGGTTGCCGGCTTTTGTAGATGAACTGATGACTGAAGCAAAAAATTTGTTAGGAGTTTAAAATGGGAAAAATTTACCACTCTGTAACGGAACTTGTTGGACACACACCGCTTGTTGAGCTTTCACGCTTGGCGACAAAGCACAAGCTTAAACACAAACTTTTAGCCAAATGCGAGTGCTATAATCCGGCGTTTTCAATTAAAGACAGAATAGCGCTAAAAATGCTTGAAAAAATTCCGCCTGAAAGCATTACTCCCGACACAATTTTTCTTGAGGCGACATCAGGCAATACAGGCGTTGGACTTGCCGCAATGTGCGCCGCCAAAGGCTACAAGCTGGTGATTATTATGCCTGAAAATATGTCGGTAGAACGCATTAAGCTGATGCGTCATTTTGGGGCAGAAGTTATTTTAACGCCGGCAAGCGAGGGCATGGACGGCGCGGTCAAAAAAGCCGAATTGCTGGCGCAAAAAAACAAAAACGTTATGATGCTAAAACAATTTGAAAACCCAGCTAATCCTGAAGCGCACACGCTTGGAACAGCAATGGAGCTTATGGAAGACACAGGTGGCGATATTGACGCGCTTGTTTCAGGTGTTGGCACGGGCGGCACTTTAACCGGCACGGCAACCGCGCTTAAAAGCTGCAACCCCGATTTATATGTGGTGGCGGTTGAACCAGCGGAAAGTCCGTTGCTTTCGGAAGGTTATGCCGGTGCGCACAAAATTCCGGGGATTGGGGCAAATTTTGTGCCACCGCTTTTAAAACGCAATCTTATCAGTGAAATTTGCAAAGTGCCAAGCTTAGCCGCTTTTGAAACAGCCAAAGAATGCGCCGCCACAGAGGGCTTAGCAATTGGAATATCTGCCGGCGCGGCGCTTTATGCCGCCCTTGAAACCGCCAAAAAATTAAACGGCAGAAACAAAAATATTGTGGTTATTTTGCCCGATAGCATTGAGCGTTATTTATCTTTGGATTACTTTACACTTGAACAGAGTAAAGGATAACGATGAACCCAAACAGCATTCTTGGCCGCTACCTTTCCAAACAGATTGTTTATACATTTCTGCTTGTTTTGGTAACCATTATGGGCATTATCATGATGTTTGACGCGATTGAGGCACTCAGACGCATTTCAGGACGCGATGACACAGGTATGAGCTATGTTGTTGTTTATACCTTAACGCGCCTACCGCAAACGGTTGAAAAGGTTTTGCCTTTCATTATGATGGTTGCCGCGATGATTGTTTTTTGGCGGGTGAGCAAAAGCAACGAATATGTTATTATTCGTTCTGCAGGTGTTTCAATTTGGGGATTTTTAGCGCCGGTTTTGCTTTCCGTTTTGCTGATTGGTTTTATCAACGTGGCTTTTATCAATCCATTTTCAGCCAAAATGTACGAATGGCATGAAACCATTAAATATCGGTTCAGCACGCACAACCCCAAAGCTATGCTTTTTTCAAGCAAAGGTCTTTGGATTCGCGAGGCTTTAGACGATGATCGTGTTTTGGTCATTCAGGCAAAATCGTTGCGCCAAGAAGAAGGCGAAACCCTTTCTATGCGTGACATCAATCTTTTGGAAATGGATAGAAACGCTCAAATTTTACGCCATATTGACGGCTTGGTTGGCACTTTAAAAAACAACAAACTTTTGCTCCGTGGCGTGCGTATTTATGAAACAGGAAAAGAAACCAAAAACCTGCCTCAAATGGTTTATGACACAAACATCAATTTGCAACGCATTAAAGAAAATTTTGTTGATCCTGACGCTATTTCATTTTGGAATTTGCCAAGCACCATTCAATTTTATGAAACATCGGGCTTTTCGGCGCAACGACATCGTATGCGTTGGCTTTCGCTTTTAGCCTCGCCGTTTTTATTAGCGGCAATGGTTTTGCTTTCGGCGTTGTTTGCGCTTAAAGCCAACTTCCGACAAGGCGGCGTGATGTTTATGATTGTGGCGGGCATAACGACGGGTTTTGTGGTTTATTTTACCTCGCAATTAATTTATGCTTTCGGCATTAACGGCTATATTCCTGTATGGTTAGCCGTTTGGTCGCCTATTGCCATAGTCTTTTTGCTTGGCGCCACATTCTTAATCCAAAAAGAGGAAGAATAAACCGCTTAAAAGCAAATAAGGTCAAATTCTTTTTTCAAGCTACGTTCAAACAAAAGCTTAATTGACTGCTTAATATCGGCCTCTTCATAAATAACCTTATAAAGCATTTGGCAAATAGGCATATCAATGTTTTCTTTATCAGCAATCAGCTTAACCGCCTTTAAGGTTGCCACGCCCTCTGCCAATTTACCAAAGCGCTCGCCTTTTGCAAACATTTCGCCATAGGTGCGGTTGTGACTATACTTTGAAAAAAGCGTTGCCTCGTAATCGCCCAAGTGCGCTAAGCCGTACGCGGAAAGCGGATTGCCGCCAAAATGCTTAATCAGCCGCCCCACTTCAACAGGTGCGCGCGCCATTAAAGCGCCTTTAAGGCCATACCACTCCAAACCGTCTAAAATGCCAGCGGCAATACCAACCACATTTTTAAGCGCCGCGCCAATCTGATTACCAATCACATCATTGCCGTAATAAAACCGGATAAGATCGCTCTGCAACAGATTAATCCAGTGCGCTTTTGCCTCTTCTTCATAACTATCAATCACGGCGCAAGACGGCACTTTTTTCATATAATCTTGCACATGACCAGGGCCACCCAAGCAAGCCACATGCACATCTTGCGTAACTTCTTGCTTAAAAACGTCAACCAAAATTGTTGCGCTTGGCTCTTCAAGCCCTTTCATCGCTAATAAAAAGTTTTTGCCCGCCAAATTGTAGGCATTAAGCTGTTTGGCAAGACTCCTCAAATGTTGGCAACCAATAGAAATGATAATATCATCAGAGGCAAGCACATCTTCAATATTTTCTTTCAAAAACATATTATCAGATAAAGAAAGATACGGATTTTTGCGCGTGTCTTTCAGCTCTATAAAGTTTGGCGAAGTTGGAATGTCATACAAAAGAACCTGATCAACGCAATAATTAGCGGCATACCAGCCCAAAAATGTTCCCCAGCGTCCGCACCCAATAACAGAAATTTGTTTCATGCAAACCTCATAAAATGTTAAATAGATAACATAATTTTAATAACGAACGGAATATTTTGCAACGGATAAAACAAAAAAGTCAACAGAAGGGGCTAGAACTTCTGTTTCTTCATACGCTGACGCCCGATAATAGCGTTGATATAATCAAAATTTTGGAAAGAGTGATAAGCATAATCAAAACTTTGCTTATCGTAGGTGTAAAAGACTTTGTTAGCCATATTCCGGATCGCATTATCAATTTTGCCAAACGCTTCGTTATAGTCTTTGCTATAATTATTTTTGGCTTTTTTCTGAACAATAGCATGATAAGCGGTAATAACCTTAGCTGTTTCATCCGCGGAGTTGGCATAACCTTTTTGCTCAAAATCGTGCATAATTTGAGCAGTTGTTTGGTAGAAACACTTGTTTGTCAAGATGTTTCTTTGTGATTTATTATTGCTATTAATAATCATTTCAAGCCAACATCATTTACAAAACCTGGCTTAGATATACCATAAAATTTTTTAAAAAGCAAGGGGAATTATAGAAAATTTTATTTTAAGTTTTGTTTTTTCGGATTATATTATGGATAAAGAGGAAAAAATGTCTGACATCAAACACGGCTTAGAAGTCTTGAATAAAAACGTTCAGCTCGCGCCCCAAAAACCGGGGGTTTATCGTATGATAAGCGCAACGGGCGAAGTTTTGTACGTTGGCAAGGCAAAAAACATCAAAAAGCGCATTGTGGCTTATACAAAGTTTGATAAATTGCCACTTCGCTTAAAGCGTATGGTATCAGAAGTGGATCGTATGGAGTTTATTATTGTTGAAAACGAGGCAAAGGCGCTTTTAATGGAAAACGAGCTTATTAAGCGCTATTCGCCACGGTTTAACATTTTGCTTAAAGACGACAAAACCTTTCCGCACTTGATGATTGATTTAACAGAAGATTATCCTGCTTTGCGCAAACAACGCGGTCACCGCAACGATAAATGCCGCTATTTTGGGCCTTTTGTTAATGCCTTAGCGGTCAACAACGTTATGGACACGCTCCAAAAGGCGTTTTTGCTCCGCTCGTGCCGCGACAATCAGTTCAAAAACCGCGAGCGCCCTTGCCTTTTGTACCAAATCAAACGTTGCGCCGCGCCGTGTTGTCATAAAATCAGCAAGGAAGAATATCACGCACTCGTCAACGATGTTATTGATTTTTTGGAGGGCAAAAACGCCAAAATTCAAGAAACTCTTTCCAAACAAATGCGCGCCGCAAGTGAAAATATGGACTATGAACAAGCCCTGTCTTTGCGCGATAGAATCAAGGCTCTAACCTCGGTTCAGACAGGCTATTTAGTGGAATACGCCGACTTAAAATCTGTTGACATTATTGCCATTGCGCACAAAAACGGATTAGCGTGCATTCAGTTGTTCATCATTCGCGCGGGGCAAAATTGTGGCAACGTGCCTTATTTTCCAAAGCAAACCGAAGACGCGACAGACGCTGAAATTTTAGAGGCTTTTATGAGCGAATTTTATACCAATCATATTCCGCCCAAAGAAATTTATATTTCTGAAACCCTAGATAATGCAAGCTTTTTAGAAGATGCGCTTGGGGTGAAAATCTTAACATTTACACGCGGCAAAAAAGCAAAACTGATTGAAAACGCCAAAAATAATGCCTTAGCGGCATTGGAGCGCAAAATCGCCATGGAATCTTCGGTGCAGAAAAATCTTGAGGAAATGAAAACATATTTCGGGTTGCCAAACCTTCCCAAGCGCATAGAAATTTATGATAACTCGCACAATCAGGGGAGTTTTGCGATAGGCGCTATGGTTGTGGCAACGCCTGACGGCTTTGATAAAAAGGCATACCGCACTTTTAACATTAAAAATCCAAACATCACAAACGATGACTTTGCTATGATGCAAGAGGTTTTAACGCGCCGTTTTGAAAAACTAACGCCCGAAAATCGCCCTGACGTGATTTTGCTTGACGGCGGTTTAGGGCAACTTCACGCAGTACATGAAAGCCTTAAAAATTTTGATTTATCGGGCATCACGATTATTGCAATTTCCAAAGGACCGGAGCGCAACGCCGGCAAAGAATTTTATCACATTTTAGGGCGCGAAAGCTTTGCGTTGCCGTATCGTTCTTCAATTGCGTTTTATCTGCAAAATTTGCGGGACGAGGCGCACCGATTCGCGATTGGCACACACCGCAAAAAACGCGCGAAATCCATTTATAAATCGCGCCTTGATGAGGTTGAGGGCATTGGCTCTAAACGCAAGCGCGACTTGCTCTCGCACTTTGGCTCGGCGGAAGATGTGGCGCAAGCCTCTATTGCCGATTTATCAAAAGTTGAGGGCATCAGTAAAAAAACGGCTGAAAAAATATTTAATTACTTTCACAAATAAAAAAATTAGATTAGACTGGTATAAAATCAAACTTTTTTTAAGGGGAATGGGCGTGTATAATTTACCTAATTTGCTAACCATATCGCGGATTGCCGTGATTCCGGTTGTTTTTCTTTCCATTTACATCAATTCATTTACATGGTCAATGTTTGTTGGCGTGTTGTTTATCGCGGCTGCCATTACAGATTATTTTGACGGCTATTTAGCGCGTTCACGGCACGAAACTTCGGCTTTCGGACGCTTGCTTGACCCTATTGCCGACAAGCTCTTGGTCGCCTCCGCCTTGGTGGTGGTTTTGGTTAAACAAGATATGCTTTGGACAACTTTAAGCTACATTCCGGTATTTGTGATTTTATGCCGTGAAATTTTAGTTTCGGGCTTGCGCGAATTTTTGCGCGAAGTCAACGTTGGGTTGCCCGTTACGCGTTTAGCCAAGTGGAAAACCACGTTTCAGATGACCGCGCTTTGCATGATGCTTTTTAACGGGCTTTGGATTTGGGGCGGCATTGGCGAATTTTTGCTTTGGATTGCCGGCATTTTGACCTTTATCACAGGTTATCAATATTTTCAAAAAAGCCTTGATTACATCCATTCGGTTGAAAACGCCAAAACCGTTGAAGCTAAAATTGTAATGAAAAAAGCGCCCCAAAAATCTAAAGCAAAAACAAAAAAGGTTAAGAAAACAAAATAATGTGTCAAAATAAAAAACACATTTTAGTTGTTGATGATGATACGCGTTTACGGGCGTTGCTTCAGCGTTTTTTGCGTGAAAAAGGGTTTATGGTATCAGGCGCTAAAGACGCCGCGGACGCGCGTTTGCTGTTGCAAGATTATCGTTTTGATTTGCTCATTTTAGACGTTATGATGCCTGACGAATCAGGGCTAGACTTTTTAGAAAGCTTACGTCTTGAAAACGACACCCCGGTGATTATGCTAACCGCAATGGGCGAAACAGGCGATAGAATAGCCGGCTTGGAAAAAGGCGCAGACGACTATATTGCCAAACCCTTTGAGCCACAAGAGCTTGTTTTAAGAATTCAAAACATTTTAAAACGAACACCACGCCCTGAAACGCTAAGCCAAACATTAGATTTAGATTTATGCCTGTACGACACGCTTAAAAAAGAACTTTATCATAAAAAAGGCGGCTTAATTCATCTTACGCCCGTGGAGCAAGCGTTGCTTTATGCGCTTGCCGAAAAGGCGGGGCAGACACTTTCACGCGAAAGTCTTGCCGAAACCTTAGGCGGCGACCAAAGCCCCCGCTCCATTGACGTGCAAATAACTCGCCTGCGCAAAAAAATTGAATATGATCCCAAAAATCCGCGCTTTTTGCAAACGGTACGCGGTAAGGGTTATCGGCTTTTATCCAAAGAGAACTAGGAGGTTTCCATGCATATAATGTTTCCGCAAAAAATTGAAAATTCGCTCCGTTTTTTAAGGCTTAAACTTCTGCCCAAAACATTGTTTTTCAGAACAATGCTTTTGATTTTTATTCCGCTGATTTTGGTTCAGGTTGTTTCAATCATTGCCTTTTTTGACGGCAACTGGAGCAAAGTCGGGCGGCGGCTTTCTGATAATTTGAGCAACAACATGGCGTTTGTGGTGCGTTTATCTGAGCAAAATCCGCAAAGTTTTGAACAAATACAAACCCTTGCTCAAAACGTTTACGCCCTTGATGTTGAATATTTTGATAATTCAGAAAAAATTGATGTTTTAAGCAAAGCCTCAAGGAAGAACAAAATTATGACCGGCTTTTTTGAAGACGCCTTAAAGCAAGATTTCTCTAATGCCGTCACACACTTGTATCTAACCGATAAAAACAACACGCTTTTAACCTTTATTGACACGCAAGACGGTTTATTTCAGTTCAAAACTTCGGTTAAAAACATTTTCAGCACCTCTATTTTTGGCTTTATTGCATGGATGATTGGCACATCGCTTTTGCTCTTTGTGGTTTCGGGCTTGTTTTTACGCGTTCAGGCGCGCTCCATAAAGCAATTAGCCGAGGCGGCGGAAGACTTTGGTAAAGGCATCAACACGCCTTTCAAGCCTTATGGTTCGTCTGAAGTGCGCAAAGCGGGCATTGCTTTTACCAAGATGAAAGAGCGCATTAATCGTCAGATTTCCGAGCGCACGCAAATGCTTGCCGGCGTTTCGCACGATTTGCGCACCCCCTTAACGCGTATGAAATTGCAATTGGCAATGATGCCTAAAAATGATGAAAACAAAGAATTTTTGGACGACATTGCTGAAATGGAAAAAATGCTAGACGGCTATTTAGCATTTGTCAGCGGCGAGGGTGGCGAGCCAAATACATTTGTGGATATGAACGAGCTCATTATGAGCATTTTGAACAAATTCCGCAATTCCAAGGCCTTTATTCGTTACAGCACAAACGATCAAGTCAGCGCCATTCAAGGACGCGAGCAAGCCTTAAAACGCGCGCTCACAAACATCATTTCCAACGCCTTTTACTACGGCAAAACGGTGGCTGTTAAGCTTGAGAGCAACAACAATAAATTAGAAATTAGCGTTGAAGATGACGGCCCCGGCATTCCCAAAGACAAGCGCGAAGAAGTCTTTAAGGCGTTTTACCGCATTGAGGGTTCGCGCAACAAAGAAACAGGCGGCGTTGGCTTAGGGCTTTCCATTGCCAAAGACGTTATTGTTTCGCACGGTGGCACCATAGAATTGGGCGAGAGCGAACTTGGCGGCCTGAAAGTTTTAATTTCCATTCCGCTTTAAGAGGAAAAAACATAATTTTCTAAATTAGTCTTTTTGAATATCAATTTTCAAAAGATCGGCCATAGATTTCCGATAATCTTCCGCCCATTTAGTCATAGATTCAATAACGGGTTTAAGATCATAGCCGAGTTGCGTGAGCGTATAATCAACGCGCGGCGGTATTTGGGCATAAACTTTGCGCACCAAAATCCCTTTTTCTTCCAAAAGCCTAAGGTTTGAGGTCAAAACCTTTTGGGTAATTGTGCCAAGCTCACGCTTAAGCTCGCCAAAGCGTTTTGTTCCGTCCATCAAATTTTCAATAATCAGCATTTTCCAGCGGTCGCCCACCATTTTAAGTGTCATTTCCGCCAAAGAGTCCGCTGTTAATTCAGGCATTTTGAATCTCCTTTATTTAAAATCCGATTCGTTTATAGCACAAAATTTTAAATGAGCAAGTTTTTTCGTAAAATTTTAAGCCGGATTCGCTCATGGGGCAAAAATTTTGCTTGACTTCAAACAAAAATCAGGTTATAAAGCGCGAACAAATAACCGAGAACCTTGGTTTTACAAGGTTTTAAATAACGATAATTAACCGGAGAACTTTTATGAAAAGAACCTACCAACCCAGTAAAATTGTGCGTGCGCGCCGTCATGGTTTTCGCGCGCGTATGGCTTCAATCGGCGGTCGCAAAGTGTTGTCCGCGCGTCGTTTGAAAGGCCGTAAAAAACTTTCGGCATAGCAGATGTCTGAAAAAAAGACCATCTTAAAAAAGCGGAAAGACTTTTTAAGAGTCGCCAGAGGTGTGCATGTTGTAACGACATGTGTTATCGTACAGGCGGCTCTTAATTTATCTAAAAAGTCCAATCAATGGCACGTTGGCTACACCGCCACCAAAAAAATCGGCAAAGCATATGTGCGCAATCGTTCCAAACGGCGACTGCGCGCCGGCGTGCGGCAAATTTTTCCTCAATTAGCGCTTCCAAACGCCGAATACGTGCTTATCAGCCGACACAATACGCATTATTGCCCGTTTGCCCTGCTTTTGAAAGACCTCAAATACGCCCTAAAAAAAATCAATGAGCAACTTTTGGGAGGAAAGCGGTGAAAAATCTTCTCAAAATGCTGATTAAGTTTTATCAAACGTTTTTATCGCCCTTTTGTTCGGGGTGTTGTCGTTATCGGCCCACATGCTCGCAATATATGCTTGAGGCGATTGAAACGCACGGTATTTTGAAAGGCGTTTTTTTAGGCATAAAGCGGTTGTTGCGGTGTCATCCTTGGGGTGGCTCGGGTTATGATCCTGTTCCGCCAAAGCGCAAGAGTGAGTAACCGCTTTATAAAGCTTGCGTTTTATAAAAATTTAGAATAAAAAGAAAAAAATTGAAGGAGCATAAACTTGAAAGAAGAAACAAAAGGTTTGGTTTGGGCGGTTTTGCTTTCAATCGCTATCATTTACATTGTCAACTGGATTTTTCCGGCAACGCCTGTTCAAACAGTGCCAAACAGCGCACAGGAAGTTCAGCCGGCAACCATTTCTGAAAACACCGAAAATACGGCGCAGCCCTTGCCGGAATCTGAAATTTTGGCGCAAGACGCACGTCTTGAGATTGATACGCCCGCTTTAAGCGGAAGCATTCGCCTAAAAGGCGCGCGGTTGGATTCTCTCAAGCTCAAAAAATATAAACAAACGCTTGAATCGGATAGTCCCGACGTTGTTTTGCTTGCCCCGCAAGGCTCGCAAGACTCTTATTTTGCGCAACTTGGTTGGTTAAGCGCCGATTCTACCCTCAACCTGCCAAACGCCGATTCTCTTTGGCGCACGCGTGGCTCAAACAAACTCACGCCGGAAACACCTGTTGTTTTGGAATGGGATAATGGTCAGGGCTTAAAATTTGTGCGCACCATTTCTGTTGATGAAAATTATTTGTTTGAAATCAGCCAAGCGGTTGAAAACAACACCGATAAGACAATCACGCTTTATCCATACGGGCTTTTAAGCCGCCACTACGATTATAAAGCGCAAAATGCGCAAGCGGTTGTTCATCAGGGTGTTTCGGCGGTGGTGGACGGCACTTTAAAAGAGTTGCGTTATTCTTCCATAGACGATTCTGAGCCCGAAACGTTTGATTTTCAAGAGGGTTGGGCTGGTTTTTCGGACAGATATTGGTTTACCGCCTTAATTTTAGAAAACAACGAGCCTTCTGTCTTTAAGGTTTCAAACAATGGTCAAGACACTTATCAAGTAGATTATCGTGGCTCGGCGCTAAGTGTTGAGCCAAGCGCTATAGCGTCTAACAAACTGCGCTTGTTTGCCGGCGCCAAAGACATTAAGCTTTTAGATAAATATACCGATGAGCTTAATATTAAAAAGCTTGATTTAGCGGTTGACTTCGGTTGGTATTACTTTTTAACAAAGCCGTTCTTTTATATTCTAACTTTCTTATATAACCTGATTGGCAATATGGGTTGGGCAATTTTGCTATTTGCGGCAATTTTAAGGCTTTTGATGTTCCCTATTGCGAACAAGTCGTTTGAGAGTATGTCTAAGATGAAAAAGCTTCAGCCGAAAGTAATGGCTTTGCAAACGCAATATAAAGACAACAAAGCCCTGCTCCAACAAGCCACTTTAGAGCTTTATCGGCGTGAAAAAATTAATCCGGCATCGGGTTGCCTGCCGCTTTTTATACAAATTCCAGTCTTTTTCTCGCTTTACAAAGTTTTGAACATTGCGCTTGAAATCAGGCACGCACCCTTTATCGGCTGGATAAAAGACCTTTCAGCGCCTGACCCGCTCACAATTTCTGTTTGGTCGCACATTCCGTTGCCCTCTTTATTAGACATTGGTGTTTGGCCGATTTTGATGGGCCTCACCATGTGGATTCAACAAAAGCTTAACCCGGCGCCAGTCAACAAAGATCAAGCGCGTATGTTTGCGCTTATGCCCTTTATTTTCACGCTTATGTTGGGGCATTTTGCGTCAGGCTTGGTCATTTACTGGACGCTAAACAACTTGCTTTCAATTGTCCAACAAAAAGCTATTATGCGTAAAAACGGAGTAAACTAATGATTGGGGCGCGCTCAGGACAAACCCCCGAACGCCCTTTATTTAATCGGCCTTGCCGGTTTATATTAAGTGTTGCTAATATAAGCCAGTTACCACCGGCTGATTTGCCTGAAGTGGCGTTTATTGGGCGCTCTAATGTTGGCAAATCAAGCCTGATTAATGCGCTTGTGAATCAAAAAAACCTAGCGCGCACATCAGCCACACCGGGGCGCACGCGTTTAATTAATTATTTTGAGATTGATAAATCTCTTTATTTGGTAGATTTACCAGGGTACGGATACGCCAAGGTTTTAGATAAAGACGCGTTTCAATGGCAAAAAAACATTTACACATATTTTCAAACGCGCGCCAATTTGCGACGTGTTTTTTTGCTTATAGACAGTCGCCACGGCTTAAAGCAAAGCGATATTGACGCGCTTAAAATGTTATCTGATTTAGGTATGAATTGCCAAATTGTTTACACAAAAACCGATAAAATTAAGCAAAAAGAGCTTGAACAACTCAAGCTACAAAGCCCCGAAATTTTACAAGCATACCCTATTATATATCCCACATTTCTTTACACAAGCGCCAATAAAAGAAACGGCTTAGAAGAGCTTAAAAAAGAAATTGCCAGTTTGGTTTAAAAAATGCTTGACACTTTGTCCAAATTTTGTTAAATTAAACTTCCTCAAAAAATTATTAATTTAAATTTTTATATATGAGAGAAGAAATAAAAAACCTCGGTTGGCTGCCAGAGAACAGTCTGACCGATGAAGAGCTGCATGAATGGCATGCTCTTGAAAAAAAGCTCCTGAAAAAGGAAGAAAATCTGCCTAAAGAAGAGGCAATTAAAATGGCACGGCGGATTCGCCCCATTTTACGCCTGACCGAAGATCAAATGCATGTAGGCATTATGCTCAACGGTCGCCGGCATTCTCGCAGATATTGGGTTAAAAGCCGCAATATTTACGACCAATGCTTTAGCTACAAGGCTGAGCCCTACGCCGCCGTTTATGGCTTGAAAGAGGTAACAACGATTGAAACGTGGCACAAGTCGCCCAATTCAAGTCTGTTGCGCCCTTCTGTGTACGAGGTATTATACCAAATACCGGAAGACTTGCGCGACAAGGTGGTTGCCTTTGAGCTATACTCTGAAAAAAGCTCCATTTGTGAGCTTTGGAGTAGCGTCTTGCGCCGCCACCGCCTCAAATGCGTGCTTTACACAGGCAAAATGCCTAAAGAAGTGCAGAAAAAACGCATTTATTGGGCAAAACGCCGACGACGAAAAACACCTACTTAAACGCCCCGTTTTGATTAACGGGGCGTTTTTTATATCTAATGATAATATACTTAAAACTGCAAGCTCACCCGAACATTGTAGTCGTAGTGCTTAGAGTCGACGCCACGTTCACCATTCTTCATATTGAGGTACCATGCTCCCCAATCATTTTCTGTTGACGACCAATAGTAACCACTATCTAATGTTTCAGCACTAACACCCTTGTTCTTTAAAGCAATCAAGGTCTTGTTTATAATTGCCTTATTGCTCCCATTTGCCCCTGATGTCCCATAAGCACTCGTTACTAAATTGTTATCACAACCATACAAGTCCGTAAGTTCTCCAAGCGCAGGTAAATACCAATGCCCGTCACCAACAATCGGATCACCAAACCACGCTTCTGGTGGATAAAAAGCCCGTGCAGCTTCCGCCGCTTCCGCAATACAATACCAGAAATAAGTTTCTGTTACATATTCAGGGTCTTCACAATATGATCCGAGTCCCCACGATATAATCGCATCAGTATCTCCCTCACCGTCATATAATGACCAATAATTTCTATTCTGTAATGCTGTGAGCACTTCACTATCGCTCAACCCTAGGACAACATCGCCATCCAATCCCCAATAAAGCAGACTTCCCGAACTATATGGATAACGAGGGTCAAATGGATCCTCATAGTCGCTTTTACCTAAATTGTCCAGGTTAATCACCTTACCATGTAACCCATTGTCTCTAGTCCAATAGACCACACCAACCGGTGTTTTGTTTGAACCTTGAGTATAGTCATTCACATCGCCACAACTTCCGTCCGCATAAAACACATCGCCGATGGCACAAGTCTTAATACATTTGTCATCATCTAATATATACCCATCCTTACACGCCCAAGATTTACATTTATCATTCTTTCCACATGCTGAATGATATCCATTGCAAGTGGCGTTTTCGGGAACAGTTACAGATGTTGTATTATCTGTGCAATCTTTATATTTGTTGTTGCAACATTGTGTCCCTAAAGTACCTTCGCCTTTGTTGTTATTATCCCAAATGCATTCTGTGGCATTACATTGGCAAGCATAACAAGGACTATCGCCAGAGTATTTTCCTGTTGCTGGCTTTGAGCCACCATACGAACCGGGGAAACTACATGTGCTGACACTATTACTTGTGTCACTTCCCACGGGGCAAGCTACAGGTTCACAAGCTGTTTTATTAGCATTCGGTGTCCAGTAGGTGTCACAAGATATAACTTGTTTTTTAACAATTTCGCCACTTTGGCAATCGCCACATTGCGCGTGTGCCGGACAAACCGTGATGTTATACCCTTCGCAAGTATTTGCTAAACAACTTGCTCCTGATGCATAATAGCCGTACTTGCAATCCCAACCTGTATAACCTGCTTTGTTACACCCGTCACAGTAATTTTTACCTGTGGCATGATCAGGCACAGTTACAGGCGAACAACTTGTGCTACAGTCTTTATATTTATCATTGCAACACTTGGTGCTTAAACTACCACTTGTTCCTTTGTTGTTATTATCCCAAGTGCATTC
>CANPYS010000006.1 GCA_947588655.1 uncultured Alphaproteobacteria bacterium
GCAAAGAGTAAGATTATCGCAATTGACAATATTGCCGCACCATGAAGATTTAATCGTATCTGTAAAACCTAAATCAGTACAAGAACTGGCCGTTTCACAACGTTTGAAATTGCTATCAAGCGGGCAGTTTTTATAAGACTTGCAGCCTGGATAGTTTGTATTTTTAGGAATGACATACCCCATATCGGCACAAGTCGGTACCTTCTGAGCAAAGTCACCGCAAAGATAATAAGTTTTATCATTTTCTATACAAGTTTTTGAGTCTGTGCAACCATCAATAGAGCTTGTTGACGTAAAGCCTAAATCAGCACAAGAGGCTTTATCTTTACCTGGAATACTCAGTGCCTCAAGTTTCACACAACGTGCATAAGAAGAGTCAAAAGGGCAATATAAAGCGTGTTCGCAATCTTTATCGCCACCTTTTTCATAACCCAAAGTTTTGCAGTCACCTGCGGTTGAATGCCCTGGTTCTTGAACGCAAGAATTATCATAATCATTTAAGCACGTTACAGCCAAAGCAGGGTTGGCGATAAGCATCGCCAAAAATAAAATTACTAGTTTCATCAATAATCTCCTATAAAAAATTGATAATTTAATTGTACCTTTAAATGATACAATTGTCAAGCTTTTTTATGAGCGTAAAATCAAGCACTTAGATTTTTAAAAATGCCCGAAAAAAATGCACAAAAAAAGGTACGTTTTTTTGAGATAGTTGATTTTTGCCCATTATTTCTTGATTTTCCTTGATTTTTTGTTGTTTTGGAACCCATAAAAACGTCATACTGAGGACTTTAGTCCGAAGAGTGACGTAAAATAAAAATCGTCATTCTGAGGCGGTTTACCGCCGAAGAATCCAGATGGAAAAATATAGCTAATTTGTTGTCCTGGACTCTTCGCTGACGCTCAGAGTGACGACGGGAGAGGTGTTCTGGACTCTTCGGACTAAAGTCCTCAGAGTGACGACGGGAGGGGGTCTGGACTCTTCGCTGACGCTCAGAGTGACGGTGGAAAATAGCTTAGGGCAACAAAAAGCGCACCCTCAAGGGTGCGCTCTTATTTGATTGAAAATTTATTTATCTTCTTTGTTCTTTTGCCGGTCAGCCTTGGCTTTGGCAATTTTTTCCTCAACGGCCTTTTTGCCTTTTTTTAGCGCCTCAACACCCTCATCAGCATATTTTTTGAGCGCGGGCAAACGATCCGCTGAAAAAATAACCACCACCAAAATAATGACTAAAACCCAACTCCAAAATCCTGAAAACATTATTTTACTCCTTTTTGCATTTGATTGAGCGTTTCTGTTGCGTCATAATCAACCTCCACGCTTGCAACCTGTTGAACCATACTATAATATTCTTTTTCATTCAAATCAAGCATATTCGCCGACTTGTTATGCCAAACTTTTTTGATGTTTTCAAATCGGGATAATCCCTCGTCGCTTAAAGGTCTGCCCTTTTGGCACAAAGATTCCATTTCATCAAACTTTCCCATGCAATAACACACCACATCGCATCCGGCATTCCAACACGCCACTGATTTCGTTACAACATCGCCTTTCAAAGCTTTCATATCTATGGCATCTGAAATTAAAAGCCCCTGAAAACCAATCTCCTGACGGATAATCTGTTGAATGCCCTTTGATGAGCAACTGATTGGATTTTTATCATCTATCGCTTTAAGCAAAATATGCGCCGTCATACCCGCCGGACACGCCGAACACACCCGAAAAGGATAAAAATCGCGCTCAAGTTCTATTCTTGAGGCCTCAATGATTGGCAGTCCTAAATGCGGATCTGTTACCGCGCGCCCATGCCCTGGCAAATGCTTCATACAAGGGCAAATGCCTAATTCTTGATAAGTTTGAATCATTATTTTAGAAAGCGTTGCCACTTGTTTTTCATCGGCCGAAAAAATACGCCCTTGCAAAACCTTTGATGTTTGGGGTTGTTCCACATCAAGAACCGGCGCAAAATTAAAGTTGACACCGACCGAAAGCATATCACGTGCAATAAGCTTGGCATGAAGCTGAACCGCTTTTTCAGGCGCTGACGTCTGCGCTAACGTTTTTTGAAACGCATAGTCCGCAAATCCCGCCGCCTTTAACCGATTAACGCGACCACCCTCCGAATCCACAGCAATGATTGTATCTTCGCCGTTAATAACCTCTTTAAGCTCTGTTATGAGCTTTTTAAGCTGTGTTACATTTTCTAAATTGCGGTTAAAAAGCGTGACGCCTAAAGGCTTGTCATGCGCAAAAAGCCTTTTTTCGCGATCTGATAAAACTGTTCCTTCAACAGATAAAAGCGCGGCCAAAGGCATAAGAATCTCCTATTTTTGCTTAACAACGCAACTGCCGCCCGCGTTTTTGATTTGCGCGCACAATGCATCGGCATCGCTTCTGTTTTCAAAATCGCCGGCTTTTAAGCGGTACATGGTGCTTTTGCCATTTTCAGCCGCCTCAACTTCATGAGGCAAATCTTTTAAGATGGCATACTTTTTAACTTCTTCATCCCAAGATTTTTCAACAGCGCTTTTGTTTGCCGACGCCACAAGCTGAACCTGCCAATGCCCTTTAGAAACCGCCGCCTTGGGCTCCTCTGTTTTTGGCTTTTCTTCAACAGGAGCTTGAACCTCTGGCAAAGCCTTTTCTTTTATGACGTTTGATGAAATGTCTTTGGGCTTTTCGGGAATCTTGATTTTTTGACCGTCTGTTGCTTCCACCGCCTCAATTTTTTCATCTAAAGGTTTAACGTTAAGCAAATCGGCATTCGCGTTTTTAGACTTTTCAGAAGCGCTGATTTCAGGCAATTTGGGCGTTTCAGGCTGTGGCAACAAACTCTCAGGCAAAGAATCTTCAACTTTTTTCTCAACTAAATCATAAACCGATTTATCTTGATTAGGGATAATCATTCCCCCTGGATCATTGGGTTGAACCTTTACAGGCGTCAGCGGCCGCTTGATTAACGGCAACTCGTTTGACGATTCACTCATCTTTGGCAACAAAATAAACCAACTGACCACCGCCGCGAGTGCCACACCCGCTAAAGTGCCAATAAAACCGTTGCGCGAACGCTGTAATTGCATGCGCCGATTTTCATATTCCTCGGCACGTTGCGCCGCAATTTTTTGCTTGAATTCGCTTAAATATTCGTCTTCATGCTCGTTTTGATAAAGTTTAAACATCTCTTTTCCCTTATCTTGATATTATTGTGCACAATCTTAAAATCAAAAACTTTAAAATCCTTTAATATCGTGCTTACATAAAAATAAATTTTAGGATAGGCGAAATGAAAATTTCAACATTTAACATTAATTCTATTAACGCACGGCTACCGATTTTAACCTCTTGGCTTCAGCAAACCGCGCAAGATGTTGTTTTGCTCCAAGAAATTAAGTGCGAAAGCGCGGCTTTTCCGTATTTTGATTTAAAAACAATCGGCTATGAAAGCAAAATTTTGGGGCAAAAAAGCTATAACGGCGTGGCGGTTTTAAGTCCGTATAAAATGAGCGTTGTTCAAGAAGGTCTGCCCGATTTTGAAGATGAAAACGCTCGTTATTTGGAGGTTTTGGTTGAAACGCCTAGCGCGCCGCTTCATGTGGCATCGGTCTATCTGCCAAACGGCAATCCGCCCCAAAACAACCCCGATGATAACTCTAAATTTGAATATAAAATTAGTTTTATGAACGCGCTTTATCAACGCGCGCAAAAACTTTTGCAATCGGGCGAAAAAATTGTGTTGGGCGGCGATTTTAACGTGATTTTGAACGAACGAGAAGTTTATGACGCGCGTTTGTTTCAAAATAACGCCCTTTTTAAGGAAAGCGTCAAGCAACGTTTGGTCGCCTTGCAATATTTGGGGTTTTACGATGCTTTTCGCACCCTTCATCCACATGATATTGGCTATACTTTTTGGGATTATAACGCTAATTCGTTTGCCGCCGATTTGGGCATGCGCATTGATTATTTGTTTTTGTCGCCCAATATAACCGATAAACTCCAAAGCTGTTTTGTTGATAAAGCCCCGCGCAAGCTAGACAAGCCTTCTGATCATACGCCACTTACGGCTGTTTTTGATTTTTAGCGATAAAAAAACGCCCCAATGCAAATTTTTGTTGACAAGCGTTTCAAAAAATGTATATTACGCCTAAATGTTTTGTTTGATAACTTTTTTTTGAGAGTTGAAAATGGCTAAAGCAGTTAAATTGAAAATTAAATTGGAAAGCAGCGCCGGTACAGGCACTTTCTATATGGCAGAAAAAAATCCGAGAACTCATCCTGAAAAGCTGGTCTTGAAAAAATTTGATAAAAAGTCCAGAAAACACGAAGAGTTTGTTGAAAAGAAATTAAAGTAATTTCATGTTGGTTTTCTTTTTCCTGAGAGGTGCTGTCTTTCGGCACCTTTTTTTAATTTTCCTCTTTAGAAGGCCCAAACGCTTTATTGTATTCTCTTTTAACGGTTTCAAGCGAAACATCGGTATAACGTTCGGTGGTGGCAAGTGAGGCGTGTCCTAAAAGCATTTGAATGGAGCGTAAATCTGTCCCCTCGGCTAAAAGATGCGTTGCAAAAGAATGCCGCAGGGCATGGGGCGTCAATGTATCAGGTAGGCCCATCACAGCCCGCAACTTTTGCAGATTTCGCTGAATTATCCGCGGACTTAAGCGCTCGCCGCGCGCGCCCACAAATAGTGCCTCACCTTTTTGAAGCGTATAAGGCACACTTTCAAGATAAGCCGCCACACACGCACGCACAACAGGCAACATCGGGACAAGGCGCTCTTTGTTGCCTTTGCCTTTAATGCGCAAAAAATCGGACTCTAAATCTGTTTGACCGAAGTTTAAAGAAAGCGCTTCTGATATGCGCAACCCGCATCCGTACAACAAAGACATTACCGCGCGATCGCGCAAGCCCTGCCAATCGGATTTTGCAAAATGCACGGATTCTTTTAAAACATCTAAGGCGTCCGAAACATCTAAAGCCTTGGGCAAAACCTTGGCGCGACGCGGGGTGGCAATCAGCCCGACCGCCGAATTTTGCAAAATTTCGTTCTTACGCAAAAAGCGAAAAAAATTCCGAAACGCCGCAATTTCTCGCGCAAGAGAGCTTTTTTCTATATTTTTGGCGGCACGCGCGCTGATAAATCCGCGAAAATCGCGTATGTCAAGATTTTTCAAAAAGCTTAAACTAACCGTTGTTTCAAAATAATTGATAAAAAGCGCTAAATCGCGCGCATAGGCATCTAATGTATGCGCACTGTAGCGGCGTTCGTCTTTCAAAAACAAAAGCCAACGTTGAATGATGCCCTGAAGCTCGGCATCGGCATTAAATTGAATCGGTTCTTTCATAAGTGCTATGATGGCACAAAATTCTTAATTTTTTATAACCGTTTTATCTTTGAAAACTGAAAGCAACATTCCGCCGAATAACAACGCAAACGTTACGCTTAAAGATTGCCACGCCGCAATTTCTATGCCAAAATGCGGCAAGAAAATTTTGGAACCGATAAACATTAAGATAATCGCTAACGCCGGCTTTAAATATGCAAATTTGCTCACAATCGCCGCTAACAAGAAATATAGCGCTCGCAAGCCCAAAATTGCAAAAATGTTGCTCGTATAAATCAAGAAAACATCTTCCGTCACAAGAAAAATGGCGGGAATGCTATCAAAAGCAAAAATTACGTCCATCGTTTCAATAATAATCAGCGCAAACAAAAGCGGCGTCATATACCAACGATTATTTTCCTTAATCACAAAATGTTCGCCCTTAAGTTCATGCGTCACATGAAAAATCTGCGACATATACTGATAAAGCTTGGTTTCTTTAAAGGGCTTTTCTTCCCCGTCCTTGCTGATGAGCATTTTTAAGCCCGTCCAAATCAGGAAAACCGAGAACAGGTAAAGCACACCATGAAAGCGCGAAATCAGCGCCTCGCCCAAAAAAATCATAATCCCGCGCATGACAAGCGCACCCAATATGCCCCAAAACAAAACGCGATGCTGATATTTTGCCGGCACGCCAACGCTTGCAAACACAACCGACATTACAAATATGTTATCTAAAGAAAGACTCTTTTCAAGCAAATAGCCCGTAAAATAAAGCATACCTTGGTCAGCGCCTTCTTCATATATCACAAAGACGCCAAAGATAAGCGCTATGACAATGTAAAAAATACACATCCATAAGGTGTGAAAAAAGCGCGGCTCTTCATTTTTGCGGTTAAACAAAAACAAATCAAGCACCAGTAAAACCACAACCACTGCCCCAAAAATTGCCCACATCACAGAAGAGGGCAACACTGTATGCTCAGTTAAAAGCGTATCTAAATTTTCCATTTTATATTTCCAAATTCCAAGTTGTTTTGATAATTTCCTCAATGTTGGTATAACGCGGCTTCCAACCAAGCACTTCTTCAGCGCGTTTCGCATTGGCATAAATTACTGCCGGATCACCCGCGCGTCTTGGCGCATAGTGATGATGAATGCGCCGCCCAACAACATTTTCAGCCGCGGTTAAAACTTCTTGAACAGAAGTCGGCTTGCCCGTGCCTAAATTTAGCACATACGACTTTTTATCGGCAAGCAATTTCTTAACCGCTAAAACATGCGCCGTCGCCAGATCGCTCACATGAATATAATCGCGTCCGCAAGTGCCGTCCGGCGTATCATAGTCCGAGCCAAAAATGGAAAAGCTATCACGCTTGCCACTCGCTGTTTCCATAATAATTGGCAACAAATTCTGCGGATTTTTTTCACGCCCCGTAATGCTTTTATCAGCGGCATAACCCACCGCGTTAAAATAACGCAAGGCAATGTAATTAAAATCTTTCAAGGTGGCATACCATGACATATATTCCTCAACCGCAGCTTTGGTATAACCGTAAAAACTAATTGGATTTAAAGGATGATTTTCATCAATCGGCAAATATTGTGGCGTGCCGTAAACTGATGCCGATGATGAAAACACCATGTGTTTGACACCATTTGCAAGCATCGCATTTAAAATGTTGATAGAACCACAGAGGTTGTTTTGGGCATAAAGCGCCGGATTTTCCATAGACTCGCCAACCGCTTTTTTGCCGGCTAAGTGAATAACCACATCAATGTTCTGCGCCATTGCCTTATCTAACGCCGCAGTATCCAAAATATCGGCCCTGATAAAACCCGCCTCGGCAAACAAATTAACTTCCTGCCCAGTGGACATATTATCATAAACCACCGTTTCAAAGCCGTTTTCAAGCAACTCTTTCACAACGTGGCTACCAATATAGCCCGCACCGCCAACAACCAAAACTTTTGCCATTTTCCCTCCGTTTTTTTTATGTTATAGCTTAAAGTTTTGAGCAGGTCAAACAAGAAATCAGGTTTTATCCTACTCTTCCTTGTTCAAATATATTTTAAAATCGGCAATTTTTTGGCTTAATTCAGCCGAAGCGTTTTGTTGTTCCGCCTGTTTTAAGTTTTGGCGCGCCGCCTTTTTATTGCCGATGTCAGCATTCCAACGCGCCGTGGCATAAAACATTGCAGCTTTGTTATCCTGCTCGGCATAAGCCCGCGAAAGATAAAGCCAAGCAATGGGCATGGGGCGTTTGATTTGTATTTGATTTAACACATTAATAATTTCTTGCAATTCGGCTTTAGATTTGTTGGTATCAAGCGCGGCGCTTGCCCAGGCAAGTTTTATTTCTGCCGATTGTGGCCGGTATTTTAAGGCTTGCTTGTAAGCTGTTACCGCTTTTTGCGCCATACCTCTTTCGGCATAAAATTGACCTTTTAACTCATAAAAAAATGGATTTTGCGGCTCGGCGGCAATCAGCCGATCAAGTGTTTCAAGCGCCAAAGGCAAGTTATTTTCGCGGTAATACAAAATAGCGTGCGCATATTGCGCCTCTTTTGTTTGATTGCTTTTCGGATAAAGTTTCCATGCTCTGTCAGTCGGCAACAAAAAGCCCGCCAACTTTGCCTTTACCATTTTAAGCGCATCATCTAACGCTGATTTTTGCGGCGCGTGCGACTCTTTTGCCGCCTTTTCAAAAAAATTCTGGCGCTCCGAGCTCAAAGGGTGTGTTCTGAAATAAGCATCTTCCTCAATGCCAGTTAAGCGGTTGTTTTGGCGGATTTTCTTCATAAAATCGCGTAGGCCAGCCGGCGATTGATTCGTTTGACGCAAAATTGCCACCGCGCTTTCATCGGCACTGCGTTCATCGGCTAAATGATAATGTAAAATATTGCTCAAAAGGCTAGATTGCGAGCCCATAAGCACCGCCATAGCGGCATCGCCCTGTCCTGCCGCCGCCGCGCCGCCCGCCGCTAAAAGCGAAACAATCTGAAGCGTGTTTAAATCCTTCATTTTAAGTTGCTGGCGCGCAATGTGCCCTGCTTGAATATGACCTGTTTCATGCGCTAAAATACCACTGATTTGATTAACATTGTCCGCCGCCAACAATACACCCGTGTTGATAAACATATTGTTGCCCATAGTCACAAAAGCATTAAGCTCCGTATCGTCAAGCAGATGTATTTTATCAGGACTAAAAGGAATGTCCGCCGCCTGATAAAGCGGACGAACAATCTGATGTAAAAGGCTTTCCGTTTCATCATCAGATATGATGCTTGGTTCTTTTGGAGATGCTTCGGCAGATAGCGTCAGCAACCCAAAAAAACCAAGCACAAACAAAATGATGACAATTATCCGATTAACTTGCGCCACCACGCTGTTTTTCCCTCTTTTTCAGATTCGGTATTATTCGCAATATTTAAGTCTTTATCGCTGGAATACAACAGAACGGGCGACTCTTTATTTTCAGAATTATAATTGCCTTCAGCATTATAATTGCGCCGATAACCGCGCCCGCGACGAAGAAAGCGTGAGCGGCGTCCACGGTAGCGTCTTTGCGGTTGTTCCGTCTCAAAGTTTTCTCTTTGAAAATCAGGCTCTTCTACAGACGCCCTTGTTTCAGGCTCGGCATAAGATGTCGGCGCCTGTTTTTCAACCGGTTCGGCTGTCTTTGCCAATTTGGCGCGCTCAAACCGATAATCGGCAACATTAATGATAGAATTATCCGCCTCAATAGAAATTTCCATTTTGTAACGGTTTTCTAAATCATTTAAATTCTGCCGCTTTTGGTTCAAAAGATAAAAAGCGGTATCTGAAGGAACAAACACCTTTAAGCGTGCCGACCGATTTTTTGTTCCCTCTTCTTCAATGGCGCGCAAAACAAGCATAGCGCCAGATTCAGTCGTGCGAACAAGCCCTTGTCCATGACAATGCGGACAAGCCTCATAATTGCTTTCAATAAAGGAAGAGTGCATTCTTTGACGCGAAATTTCAAGCAAGCCAAAGCAACTCATCTTAGCAACCTGAATGCGCGAACGATCGTTCTTTAAAGCTTCTTTCATACGTTTTTCAACCGCATGATTGTTTTGAGGCTCTTCCATATCAATAAAGTCAACCACAATCAAGCCCGCCAAATTACGCATCCGGAGTTGTTTAGCAATCTCGTCTGCGGCTTCTAAGTTTGTTTTTAAGGCTGTTTCTTCAATGTCTTTTTCATGCGTCGCGCGTCCAGAGTTAACGTCAATAGCGACAAGCGCCTCTGTCGGATTAATAACCAAATAGCCACCGGATTCAAGTTGGACAATCGGGCTATGAAGTTTATCTAACTGTGTTTCAACCTGAAAGCGCTGAAATACAGGCATTTCGCCCGACTTGCGACATTTGATTTTTTTCAGGTTATGCGGTGATAAAATTTTTACAAAATCACGCGCCGCCTTAAAAGCCTCATTGCCGTCCACAATCACTTCCGAGATATCTTTAGTGTACATATCGCGCAAAGCCCTTTTGATGAGGTTGCCTTCCTCATAAATCAGCGAAGGAACTTTGTTTTCAAGCGCGTCGTGCCGAATATGATTCCATGTTCTGATTAAAAAGTTGTAATCGCGCACAATGTCAGCTTTTGTTTTATCTTCGCCAGCCGTGCGGATAATCATAGACATATCGGTTGTTAAAGGAAGTTCACGCATAATGTCTTTAAGGCGCTTGCGGTCTACCGCATTGGTAATTTTGCGCGAAACACCGCCGCTTTTAATGCGATTAGGCATTAAAACGCAATAACGCCCTGCCAAAGATAAATATGTGGTGCAAGCTGCGCCTTTGTTGCCACGCTCTTCCTTAACAACTTGAATGAGCAATGTTTGCCCCTCGGAAATAACATCTTGAATGCTACAATAATGATAAAGTTTGCGCGCGCGAATAAGCTTGCGTTGCATTTCAAAATCGCCTTCAAAGTCGGCATCGTCATCATCAAAAGACGTTTCTTCGGTTTCTTCTTCCTCGGGTTGTTCTTCTTTTTCGTTTTCATAAACCACAGCGTCTTGTGTTTCATCTTCCGCCGCCAAAGTTTTAGGCTCTTCCTTTTCTTTGGCTTTTTTGGCTCGTGCCGAGGCGCGGCGTGTGTATCTGCCTTTTTTAACCGGTTTTTCTTGAGAATCAGTTTCAGGCGTTTCCACAACTTGTTCAGCCTCTTGAGGGGCTTGAAGTTCTTCTTGTTGCGCATTTTCAGAAGCGGCGGCCTCCTCTTTCAAACGCGCCTTATATTGCGCTTGCTTTTCCGCGCGCCAACGCTCGCGTTGTTCTTCACGCTCTTTTATATATTGCTTTTTACGTTCAATAATCTCGTCCGTTTCACGTTCAACAGCTTCTAAAACTTCTGGTCGGACATTATAATAATCCGGATGAATTTCCCCAAAAGCCAAAAAACCGTGCCGATTGCCACCGTAATCCACAAACGCCGCTTGCAAAGACGGCTCAACCCGAATAACTTTGGCGGTGTAAATATTACCTTTTATTTGGCGGCGAAATGTTGATTCAAATTCAACGTCTTCAACTTTGTTGCCATCAACAATCACAACCCGCGTTTCTTCAGGCTGTGTGTCATCAATTAACATTCTTTTGGTCATTTTTCCCTCTTTAAAAAAGCATCGCTTTATTTTACCAACCAAGGGAATCTCAAATACAACAAACGGCGCTTTCAAGCGCACCATAAGCTTTATTGCTCTCAGGCGCTTTATATTTGAACAGCGCCCTATTTAAAAAACCCTTGCATCTACATCAAACCGGCGGCTCATTATATCGCATTGATATAACAGCGGCACCTCAGACAGGGCAAAAATTTTCTACGCTCAACACCCTATAATCAGTGCATAAAATTTCCGATTTGCTTTTACAATACAGAATTTCTTTTAAAATACAATACTAAATTTAAGTTTAAGCAAAATATTTCTTAACACATTGGTAAGGAGTTCTTGTTAAAATAAGGGAATACGTGGAGAAAAAATGAAAAAAGCCCTTCAAAAATTTTTTGCTTTCTTGAAAAACGCCCCACTTTTGGCTTTGGTGTTCGGGTGCTTAACGGCTTATATGCCTCAGGCTAACGCCGCGCAAATTACAAGTATGCGAATCGGGCAACAAGTTGGTAGTGTGCGTATTGTGCTAGAATCGGATAAGGCGTTTGATTATCAGGCTTTTTTGTTAAACAACCCTAATCGTTTGGTTGTTGATGCTTATAATGTGGATATTCAAACCACTTTGCAAGCAGATCCAACGAATTTGGTTTCTAAGACGCGAATCGGCGTTTTGCAAGGCTCTGACAAGCGCATTGTGTTTGATTTGAAAAAACCGGCGCTGATTAAAAAAGCTTTTGTTCTTGCGCCACAAAGCAATATGAAATGGCGTTTTGTGATTGACGTTGCCCTTTGCTCTCAAGCCGATTTTATGGCAAATATCGGCACAAAGCATGCGTTTTCAAACACCAAAAAAGCCCCGACAACAACCGCGCAAGCAAACAAATGGGTTCCTCAAGAAGTTGCAAAGCCTAAAAAGCCGCGGCAAAAAATTATTGTTTTAGATCCGGGGCATGGCGGCAAAGATCCGGGCGCTATTGGCGCTTATGGCAAAACGTATGAGAAAAATATTACGCTTGCGATGGGCAAAGAACTGAAAGCTATTTTGGAAAAGAAAGGCTATACGGTTTATTTAACACGCAGTACCGATATTTTTATTCCGTTGCGGCAACGCGTTAAAATTGCCCAAAAGCACAAGGCTGACTTGTTTATGTCTATCCATGCTGATAGTGCCGTTAATCGCAATGCCAAGGGGCTGTCGGTTTATACGCTTTCAGAAACGGCGTCCGACAAAGAGGCCGCCGCTTTGGCTGAGCGTGAAAATAAGGTGGATATTATCGGCGGGGTAGATTTTTCGGAAAACTCGCGCGAGATAAACGATATTTTAATTTCGCTTTCTCAAACAGACAGCCGAAACAAATCAAGCAAGTTTGCCTCGTACATTGTTAGTGAAATGAGTAAATCTGTTAAGCTGATTAACGATACACACCGCTTTGCCGGCTTTGCGGTTTTAAAAGCGCCGGATATTCCGTCCGCACTTTTGGAAATGGGTTACCTTTCTAACCGCAATGAAGAAAGTTTGTTAAAGCAAAAAAGCTACCGCGCTAAGCTTGCAACATCGGTTAGCCAAGCAATTGACAAGTATTTTAACGATCCGGAAATTGCCGCGTTATATTAATTGAAAAATTGATTGCATTTTTATTTAAATGTTATAAAGTAGGCGCAACTTCAAAACAGTATCGGGTTTTATGATGTTTAAAATTTTTTCATCTCTGGTTAGTACCGGCTTTTTCTTTGCTATTTTAGGGCTTGTGATTATTATTGCCCTTTTGGGGAAGTTTAGCCTTGATATACCTGATTATCATCAACTTGAAAAATATGAACCGCCCGTTACAACACGCCTTTATGCCGGCGATGGTCAGCTTTTAATGGAATATGCCGCTGAAAAACGCGTCTTTGTGCCAATTGATAAAATTCCAGATATTGTCAAACAAGCCTTTATTGCCGCCGAGGACAAACATTTTTATGAACACTCCGGCATTGATTATTTTGGCATTATCCGCGCGATGTTTAACAATCTTAAAAATATCGGCACAGGTCGCCGACCGGCTGGCGCATCAACCATTACGCAACAGGTTGCAAAAAACTTTTTATTAAATTCTGAAGTTTCTTATATTCGTAAAATTAAAGAGGCTATTTTGGCAAACCGCATGAACAAAGCCTTTACCAAAGATCATATTTTAGAGCTTTATCTTAATGAAATTTATTTGGGTAATCGGGCATACGGTGTTGCCGCGGCGGCTTTGAACTATTTTGACAAGCCCTTAAGCGAGCTTGCGCCGCACGAGGCGGCTTATTTGGCCGCTCTGCCAAAAGGTCCGAACAATTATCATCCTATTCGCAAGCATGACGCCGCTGTGGCGCGCCGTAACTGGGTTTTGGATCGTATGGCTGAAGACGGCTACATCAGCGCTGAAACCGCCGAAAAAGAAAAAGCTTTGCCTTTGGAAGTGGTTGAAAAACAACATGGCTTTTTACAAAATGCCGAATATTTTAGTGAAGAAGTCCGCCGCACCATCAGCAATAATTTGGGCGATGAAGCTCTTTATGAAGGCGGTCTAATTGTTCGTACAACGCTTGATCCTTATTTGCAAACCTTGGCGACAGAGGCTTTTCGGCAAGGGCTGATTGATTATGACCGCCGTCACGGTTGGCGCGGGGCTGAACAAAATATTTCGCTTGAGGGCGATTATCGGCAAACACTTCAAAAAACAGAGCTGACGAAAGGCGCAAACCCAACTTGGCAAAAAGCTGTGGTCTTGAAAACGGAAAAAGACGTGGCTGAGATTGAAACGCAAGACGCTCAAGCAGGCAAAATTTATCTTTCTGATTTGTCTTGGGCAAAACCGGCGCTTAAAAATAAATATGTTGGCGATGTGCCGCACGATGTGCGCAAGGTTTTGAAAGAAGGCGATGTGATTTATGTTGAAAAAATTGAAAAAAGCAAAAATCCGGACGCTTATGCGCTTCGCCAAATTCCTGATGCCGAAGGTGGCATGGCCGTTATTGATCCACACACGGGCAAAGTTTTGGCTCTTGTGGGCGGTTTTTCGTTTGAAAAATCGCAGTTCAACCGCGCCACGCAAGCTTATCGTCAAACGGGTTCTTCTTTTAAGCCCTTTGTTTATCTGACGGCTTTAGAGCTTGGCTATTCGCCTAACGATTTAATTTTGGACGCGCCTTTTGTTTTGGATCAGGGCATTGGATTGCCGAAGTGGAAACCTGTTAATTATAGCAAAAATTTTGGCGGCTTGATGACTTTGCGCCAAGGCGTGGAGCAGTCCAAAAACCTGATGACAGTGCGCTTGGCACAAGATATTGGCATGGATAAAATTGCCGCGATGACAAAGCGCGTGGGCATTAATGATCATTTGCCTGAATTTTTATCTTCCGCTTTAGGAGCGGCTGACGCCCGTGTTTTAGATTTAACAAGCGCTTACGCTATTATTGTCAACGGCGGCAAAAAAGTGACGCCTTATTTGATTGAACGTATTCAAGATCGCCAAGGGCGCACCATTTATAAGCACGATTCTTTTGATTGCGCGGCTTGTTATGCCTCAAAATGGGAAAATCAGACACCGCCTGAACACCCCGATTTGCGCGAACAAATTGTTGATCCGCTCACGGCTTATCAAATGACATCTATTCTAGAAGGCGTTGCCGTTCGCGGCACTGGCGCAAAGCTCCGCAGTATTGGGAAACATTTAGCCGGCAAAACAGGCACGACAAATGATAACAGAGATGCTTGGTTTGTTGGATTTTCGCCCGATTTGGTCGCCGGTGTTTATGTGGGTTATGACGAGCCCGTGAGCCTTGGGCGTGTGGAAACAGGCGCTGCCGCCGCTTTGCCGATTTTTTATACCTTTATGAAAAACGCGCTCCAAGATGTGCCTGATACACCCTTTAGAATACCGCAAGGCATTAAATTGGTGCGTATTAACCCCAAAACTGGTCGCCTTTCTGAGCCTGGCGATGAAACTGTGATTACGGAAGCTATTAAGCCTGATTATGATTTTGATACGTCCAAGCAACGCGTTATCGGCGATGAATTGCAGATTGAAACGAGCGATGATTCTTTGCAAATTGGGCAAGAATACTAATTTTGAGGAAAAATAATGAGAGCAGATTTATTTAATTTAATTCATGACACCGAGCAGTCTTTAAGCCTGCTAAGGAGGTCTCTTTGATTATGACAACGCTTCTCTTAGGCTGGAAGAACTAGAAACGCTTACGCAAAATCCTGATTTGTGGCAAAATCCTGAATCTGCCCAAAAGCTGATGACTGAAAAAAATACGCTGGAAGCCGCTTTAACAAATTATCGTGCGTTGGAAAAAGCCCTTGCTGATGACAAAGAAATGGCGGAACTTGCCGATGATGATGAAAATTTGCAAAACGAAATTTTGGCGCATTTAGAAAATTTATATCAAGAAGCACGCCGTGGCGAACTAGAGGCTTTGCTTTCGGGCGAGGCTGACGCTAATGATGCTTATTTAGAAATTCATGCTGGCAGTGGTGGCACAGAAGCGCAAGATTGGGCGGAAATGCTCTTGCGTATGTATACGCGTTGGGCTGAAAAACATTCTTATAAGGTGGAATATCAAGAAGAAACCGAAGGCGATGTTGCCGGCGTTAAATCTGTTACGCTCAAAATTAGCGGACACAACGCTTATGGCTGGCTTAAATCTGAAAATGGCGTGCATCGGTTGGTGCGTATTTCGCCTTTTGATAGCGCGGCGCGCCGACATACCAGTTTTGCCTCGGTTACCGTTTTTCCTGTTATTGATGATTCCATTCATATAGAAATCAATGAGGCGGATTGTCGCATTGATACTTATCGGTCGTCAGGCGCTGGCGGGCAACATATTAATAAGACCGACTCCGCCGTGCGTATCACGCACTTGCCAACCGGTATTGTGGTGCAAAGCCAAAGTCAACGTTCTCAATTCCAAAACCGCGAAAATGCTTGGAATATGCTCAAAGCCCGCCTTTATGAACGCGAAATGCAAAAACGCGCGGACGCGGCGTCTGAGCAACGCGATGCTCAAGGCGATAATGGTTGGGGCTATCAAATACGCTCGTATGTTTTGCAACCTTATCGCTTGGTCAAAGACTTAAGAACAGATGCCGAAACATCAGATTGTCAGGCAGTTTTGGATGGCGAGATTGATTTGTTTTTAGCAGCCGCTTTGGCGGCAAAGGTAGGGGAAAATGCGACTTCTTAAATATGTTTTAATTTTATTGGTAACGCTTTATGTTTTGCTGTGCGCGGCAGTTTATTTTATGCCGGAAAAGTTTTTCTTTTTGCCGTTTAACTTTCAAGCTGATTTAGAAAAAGTGCGCGCTGATGGCTTTGATGCTCAAGAAGTGCTTTATCATATTTATCCTGATGGGCAAGAAGTGAAAGGCTGGCTAGCGCTTAATAAAACGGCAGAGAACAATGGTCAAATCGTGCTGTTTTTACATGGCAACGCTTTTAACTTAGGGCGTTATTATCATAAGGTTGTACCGCTTTTTGAAGCTGGTTATTCGGTCTTTTTGCCTGAACACCGTGGCTTTGGCGGTCAAGGGCGCAAAATTTATCAGTCTTATTTGGAAGAAGATAGTCTGAAGGCGCTTTCCTTCTTGCATCAGTTGGGATTTGAAAACAAAGATATTGTTGTTTACGGCATGTCTTTAGGCACGCACCAAGCGCTTTATGCCGCTGTTCATAGTGAAGATGAAGGGCTTTTTGAAGGCGTTGTTTTGGAAGTGCCCTTCACAAGCTTTTCAGATACCATTCAAAGCAGGCTTGGCTGGGGATATTTGCCGCCTATTCCGTTGCCTCTTGATTTTTTAATCAGAGACGCTTATGATAACACTGAACTTATGAAACGGCTTCAATCGCGAGTATTGGTCATGATGACAGAAGTTGATCAGCTTGTGCCGCCGCAACAAGCCAAAGATTTATATGCCCTCGCCAAAGCACCCAAAACGCTTGTGAGCTACCAAAGCGGCATACATGAAAATCTTTATTATCTGCGCAATTATAAAGAGATTTTGGCATGGCTCAAGACAAAATAAAGAAAAAAGGGCGTTTTTATTACGCGCGCAAAACGTTTGATTATTTCGGCGTTATTTTGCTTTTGTGCCTGCTTTATGGTCTGTGGGTTTTGTATCGGGGCCCGCTTTCCGTGCCGTTTTTAAAGCCTTATATTATGCAAGCGCTAAACTCTGAAAACACACAATATACGATGAATATCGGCGATGTTAATCTTGAGCTTGTCCGCTCCATTCAGCCCGTTAAAATTATTGCTAAAGACGTTAATTTTAGAAAAAATGACGATACTTTTGCCGTTTATACGCCTAACTTATCGCTTTCGTTTAGCGTGCGCGCGCTCTTAAACGGCGTGATTGCACCAAGTAGCATGACGGCGTATCAGCCACACGTTTCTATTTTTACGACTTATGGCTTGGAAGAAGGCAAATCTAATGAGCTGAACAAGAAAAAATTTGAGCTTTATGTGAATTGGTTTGAGCGCTTTTTGGAGCGTTTTAACGCCGATGAAAAAATTTATCCGGAAAGCTATGTCAATGAGATTAAAATTCAAGACGCAAGTGTGGAATTTCATGAAGTGGATTTGGCGCGCGTTTGGCATTTCAAAGATGTCAACTTTGGGTTTGAGCGGCATTTGATGAATTTGGAATTAAGCGCGGGTGGTGTTCTTGACTTAGAGGATCGGTTGGCGTCACTGAACTTAAAAGGGCTTTACAAACCATTTCGCAACACGTTAGAAGTGCAAACATCGTTTGAAGATTTTCTTTCTTCTGATCTTTTAAATTTGAATTTTAACAAGGCTTTTCAAACCGATATTCCTATGGACGGCAAAATAAGTCTGTTGCTAGATTTTAATGAGATTTTGGCACATCGTGACAACTTGTTTGAAGGGCTTGATGCCTCTCTTAAAGATATTTTTATTCATCTTGAAGGTGGCGCAGGCGCCATTATGTTTGATCAGCTACCTCAAAATAATTATGCTCTTGATTCTTTTGTTTTGGACGGTCATGCTCAAAGTGGCTTAGATCATATTCAGATTCAAAACGCCACCTTTGAAACCGGCGAGCAAAAAACCGTTTTAAGCCTTGATGTTACGGGATACCAAAAGTTATTATTTGAAAACTCCATTGAAGATTTAAAAATCAAATTTACATCTGAAATTGATTCTTTTCCGATAGACGATTTATCTAAGTTTTGGCCGCGTTATTTGGCTGAACCTGCTTGGCAGTGGTGCAAAGATAATTTATCTGTCGGCGAGGCCAAAAACGGCAAATTTACGTTTGAATTTGGCTATGATTCTAAGCTTAAGGCTTTTGTTTTCCAAAAGCTTGAGGGCGAAGCCGATATTGTGGACGCCAATATATCTTATTTGGAAGATATGCCTGTTGTTAAGAAAGCATACGGCAAAGCGCGGTTTTCAAAATCAGAGATAGACATTAATGTTCATCAAGGCTTGTCAGACGGCGTTAAGCTTCAAAAAGGTCGTGTGCGCATTTATGATTTAGATCAAAATCAAAGCGCGATAGATATTCAGCTTAAAGGATCTTCTTCCATTGAAGACGCCTTGAATTTTATTAATCATCAGCCACTCGGTTTTGCTGATGAATTGGGGCTTGATACCAAAACAATTAAGGGCGATGTGGATATTGATTTGGGGCTTAATTTTGAATTGCGTCAAGACCTCAAACCCGAAGATGTTCATGTTTCGGTTAAGGCTGATTTGAAAAATGTTGCCTTTGCTCCGCAAAAGCCAACGCACAAATTTTCAGCCAAAAACTTGTCTTTAGAAGTCAATAATCAGGGCTTTTTGGTGTTTGGCGATGCTTTGTTTGATGATATTCCCGTTAATTTGAGCGTTAACGATACTTTTGCCAACCGTTCTTACAAGGCTAAAGCCAATGTTAAATTTAAGTTTAATGATGATGTCAAACAAAAGCTTGGCTTCAAAACGTCGCTTTTAAGCGCGCCGCAAATTACAGGGTATGCCGATGTTGAGGCCGACGTGACGGTTCTTAAAGATGACAGCGCCGAGGTTGATGTCACGGCTGATTTGTTGCACAGCGCGATAGATTATCGGTTTTTGGGGTTTGTTAAACCTTTGCAAACCGAAGGGCAAATTAAGACAAAGGTCAAAATTCGCAACGATAAAATATCACAAGTGCCTTATTTTGCTTTAGAAAAGCCCGATTTTAAGCTCAATGGCAAAATTTTGTTTGAGAAATCGGGAGAAATTCAAACCATTGATATTGAAAAAATTGAAGGCCCTAAGACTTCCGCCTCGGCTCAAATTGTGCTTCGGGATAAAAAAGACGCGTCTTTACCTATACAAGTTAAGGTTCATGGTTCGGCTTATGACTTAACGCCTTTCTTTGAAGAAAAACCCTTAACGCCTGATGAAAAAGACTCTGTCTCCGAATCCGATAGCGATTTAAAAACCGCGCCAGATACTGATATTATGATTACGGTCGGTAAGCTTTGGACCAACGATAAAACCTCTATCCGCAATGTTACCGCCAACGCCTCTGTGCGCAACGGCATTGGGCTTGATGAGCTTCATGTCTTTGGTAACTTCGGCAAGGATAAATCTATTACCTTAAAGCTTGATTACGCGCCGCGTCCTGAAGGCGAACATGTTTTTGTTTTGGATAGCAATAATGCCGGTAGCACGTTGCGTGTGTTGCGTTTATATGAAAATATGAGCGGTGGCATTCTTAAAATTGAGGGCAAAACAGATGCCGAAAATAACTTTATTGGGCACGCGCGCATTCGTGATTTCAGTATTCACGAAACGCCTGTTTTGACAAAGATTTTAACCTTGGCTTCTTTAAGCGGTATGGTGGATTTGCTTACTGGCGAGGGGTTGTCTTTTTCGCACTTTGACGCGCCTTTTGAATATAAGAACAAAGTTTTTTACATCAACAACGCCAATATGTTTGGCAATGTGTTGGGTTTGAGCGGTACGGGTACAATAGAGCGGCAAAATAAAAAAATTAATTTGCAGGGGATTGTTTCGCCGGCATACGGGCTTAATCAGATTATTGGCAGTATCCCGATTTTTGGCACAATTTTAACCGGTAAAGACGGCAAAGTTTTTGCGATTAATTATTCCGTGAGCGGCAATTTAGAGAATCCGAAAATTGAAATTAATCCGGTTGCAGGCGTTTCGCCAAACAATTTACCAAACGTGTTTCCAAAGCAAGGGCAGTAAAATGAGCGTCAAATTCAAAATCGGGGTTGATTATCATGGTGTGATTACCGCTAACCCCTCGTTTTTTAAAGATTTTAACCGCTTGGCTTTGGAACACGGCGGTGGTATTTTTGTTTTGACTGGTGGTAAAAAGCAAGATGTTGTACGTTTTTTGAAAGCGCATCAAATTTTGTATTCTGATGTGTGGTCTATATTAGATTTTTATGATGTTCAACATTTAGTTACTTATTTTGATGACGGCTCTTTTAAGGTTGATGACAATCTGTGGAACACCGCCAAAGCGGCTTATTGCCTTGAAAACAAGATAGATTTTCATATTGATGATTCGCCTTTATATGCTAAGGCTTTTCAAACGCCTTTTTGCCTTTATGATATTGGCGCTAAAATATGCCAAGTGCAAGATTCCAACGGTTTAAAAATAGACTTTAAACAAGCCCCAGAGAAGGTTTTAGGCGATATTTTGGAACATATCGGACTTCAAAAACCAAAATTTTAAGCATTTCCCTTCATTTGATTTTTGATTTGAAATTAACTTGCCCTCAAACTTAGAGCCATAAAAAACACCAAAAGTAATTGGTGTTTGGAAGGCGAGATAACATTCCCCACAACGTCACTCTGACGACCGTAGGGAGGAAGAGTCCAGGACACCCCTCTCATCGTCACTCTGAGCGTCAGCGAAGAGTTTAGGACAATAATTTAGCTAATTATCCCCAAAAAAAGTTTTTATACACTTCGCAATTTTCATAAATTAAAAAGCATCAAATGCCTTGAGACAGTTGACTTTTCGGGGTTTAAAAAACATTGAAAAAAAACGAACGTTAAATTTCAATGTTTTTAAATAAAGGATATTGACATTTTTAGAGCTTTCAGATAGATTGATTTCAGACGTTCGTTTTTTGACAATGTTTTTTAAAAAAAGAACGCTCTAAATGTTCTAACTTTATAAAGGAAACTGATATGAACAAAACATTATTGTTAGCAAGCGTCGCAACAGCTCTGTTCGCTATTAGCGCCAACGCAACAGATTTTAACCCTTATGTTTCAGCCAAAGCCGCTTATGGCTTTATGAGAAACAGTGTCAACTTGGGTATGCACTATGATAGTGCTAAAGATCGTGATTACAACTACGAAAAAACACACAAAGATAACGTTTGGGGCTTACGTTTGGCCGCTGGTGCGTCAACACCTGTCACACACGGTAAATTGAGAGCTGAACTGGAATTTGGTTGGAATGACAAAGGTAAAGATTCCAAAGGTGAGTTTGTGTCAACACACGACAACAAGCCTTTACCTTACGACCTTGATAGCAAGGTAACTGTTTTTTCTAGCATGATTAATGTTTATTATGACATTGATACAGGCACGAAGTTCACACCGTATGTTGGTGCCGGTTTAGGTATGGCTCATTTGAAGAACAAGGCGACAGTTTCAGCTTCTTTAGGTGGTCCTCTTTCTTTAAATGATACAGAGGAAGAAAATCATTTGGCATGGAACATTGGCTTTGGTATGAACTATGCTTTAACCGACAATCTTTCACTTGATTTAGGTTACAGATATAGTGATTATGGTCGTATCAAGAAAGCAATAAGTTATACCTTTGCTACTCCAAGAGGCACAATGTTTGCCGCGGCTAAAGTTAAAGTGACTGCGCACGAGGCTTTGCTTGGTGTTCGTTACGCTTTCTAAGCCTAATTAATTATTAATAAAAGTTTTTTTCATGGAGAGGGTGCATAAGTAATTATGCACCCTTTTTTGTATCCGTCAAATTGAACGATGCATAAAAAAGCCCCGCGTCAAACGCGGGGTTCTTGCTACAAAAAGCCCCGAAGTTTTTAACTTCGGGGCTTTAGATTACTTGCGATCTTTAACCGCTAGGGCTTCAGGCGCTTTTGGCTTTGCTGTGATGATTTTTTCCGTCACAGGCTTTGCCACAACGGCTTTCTCCCACGGACTTCTCTTTTCATAGAGTTTTTCGCAGATTGAAAGCCCAACACTTCTTAAAGCCGTTTCTGTCGGCAAGAACAAATCTTTGCCGCCCTCGGTCTTTTCGCCAGTGTGCGCAATACCGTAAATTGTGCCGTGTTCATCAATCAGCACGCCACCAATGGTCATATTCTGAACATCGGTGTCAAGCATAATTTCAGAACCTTTGTCTTCCGAATAACGGAAACCGGTCACTTTGCCGTTGGTGCTGATATAATTTTCACCGTCTTGGAAGTTGTTCACATCAAGCATACCCAAAACCATCAAGTTACCTTGACCAACTTGTGGCAAATCCAAGTTCAACGACAACGGCATATATTCGGTTGGCGTATCAAGCTTAACCAGCGCCACATTCTTGCCTGTGTTTACACGCACAACGCGACCTGTAAAGGTTTTGCCGTTGATGGTACGCAGTGAAATCACATCGCTTTCGCCACCGACCAAGTTAGCTGAGGTCAAGACAAAAGTTTCGCTAATAATCAGCCCTGCGCCTTTTTTGCCTTGCGCACCGTTGATTTCAACCACTGAGGCACGCAATTTATAAAGATTTTCAGGCGTTAAGGTTTCATAAGGCGGACGATCAATAATGCACATGGCGTCAATAATCTGCGTTTCAGCATAGACATCATCCACCACAACGCATTGTTGTTGAACAGGTTTGCATTGCTCAAAATCAGGCTTATAGTGGCATTTAACCGGATCAAGCGCGACTTCTTCATCAATCAAAGCCTGACGCGCGGCTGTTAATTCTGCCGCTGTTAAACGCACCGCCAACTGGTCTTCAAAGCCAGGCATTGCACGCAAAGTGCTGATAGCATCGGCAAAGGCATCTTCAACAAGCTTAATTTCGCCGTTTTCAGTGGCTTCGTTCAAATCAGAATAACCATTCGTGTCGCCTTCCCATAAAACTGTGTCTTTGGTCAGGTTTGTTAAGCGCCAATGCACCAACATATCGGCAGAACCCGAACGAACATTGCCACTTTTAGCCTCGTCCCAATTGTACGCATCGCAAACATCTAAATTCAGGCTCTTGATTTCAGCCGTTAAGATATATTCCGGCAAAGGTGTCGGCGTTGTTTGGAGGCACAAGTCATCAGGAACATTGATAATTTTGTAACAATCGCTCGTGGCTTTTTCAAAAACTTTTATAAAGTTCATATCTTTTTCCATAAGGCGACCCTTGTTTAAAACCGCATCATGCTCATAGCGGCGGCATCCAAAAATCCGGAAACGATAATTGCCGACTTTGGTTTGCTCTTTTGTCTCGGACAAGTTAAAATCAACATGCGCGAGCTGAATAGGCGCTAAATCGCAACAATTTGTTTCAGGTAAAGGTAAAGGCGCGGCCAAAGGCAAAGGTTCAGGCATGTCGCAACTGCAACCGCCGGCATTTAAGACTGTTCCGGCACACGGACAAGAATCTGCTACCAAAACAGGCTCTCTGTTGCAATTTTCGCAAGGTTCATCGCTCACCAACGGACCACTCCTGTTGCACGAATCGCACGATTCGCTTTCCAAAAGTGTCCCTGAACGGTTACAACTGACGCAATCGCCTCCAGGGAAAAGGCTACCGTCTTTATCAACATAGGATTCATAATAAACAACTTCTTCAACCGGCTCTTGAACAAAAACAGGGCTATACGCCATAGGCAACGGCTGTGCCAAAGGCTCAGACTGTTGTGGCGGCAAAGGCGCTGGCGTTTGTTCTAAGATTGGCTCTGGCTGAGGCGGCAAAACGGGGATTATATTTTGCGCCTGCATGGGCGTTCTATTAGAAACAACGCAACTGCCTTGCTTGCCCATAACGGGTGTTCGCGAGCAACGCATTTTAGGCTGTTGCAAGGTTTGAGGCATATCTTTGTGCCTATTGACCGTTATTTTCTGCACTTTTAGATCTTCAATTTGGCGCAAAGGCACATCATTGCGGCGACGATTCATTAAATCGCGCACAGCGAAGTTCCTTTCAACGTCAGGCTTATTCGGTACACTCCACGCCGCGCTTGAAAACGCAAACATAGCGACCATAAAACAAAGTATCAATTTATAAGGTTTGTTGTTTATCATTCAAATTCCCCTTTTTTAAGCTGCCGGCTTTATACGGCGATAGTTGAGCGCTTCGGCAATATGTATTTTAAGCACTTTTGATTCATTTTGCAAGTCCGCAATTGTTCTTGCTAACCGTAAAGTACGATGATATCCTCTTGCCGAAAGCTTAAATTTCTCTGCTGATTTTATTAACATATTTTTTGCATCGTTGTCAAGCATTACTGCATTTTCTAATAAATTTGGCTTGATTTGGGCGTTTGTGGACAATTCCGGAAAGCCAAGGCGTTCAAAGCGCTCTTTTTGGATTTTCCTTGCCGCCACCACGCGTTTAAGCACGGTTGCGGAGCTTTCGCCCTTTTCTTTTTCAAAAATATCCCATGGATTAACCGGCGGCACATATACATGAATGTCTATTCTATCCAAAAGCGGTCCGGAAAGCTTGGATTGATATTCTGCCGCGCATCTTGGCGCTTTGGGGCATTCCATAGACGGAATGCCTAAATTGCCACAACGGCAAGGGTTCATCGCCGCAATCAGTTGAAAACGCGCCGGATAGGTGTGATGATATTCCGCGCGTGAAATGGTTATACAACCGTTTTCAAGCGGTTGACGCAAAGCCTCAAGCGTGCTTCGGTTAAATTCGGGCAGTTCGTCTAAAAACAAAACGCCGTTATGCGCCAACGAAATTTCGCCAGGCATCGCCTTTTTGCCGCCACCAACCAACGAAGGCGTTGAGGCATTGTGATGCGGATTGCGATACGGGCGACTCAAACTTACCGCGCCATCTTTAAGCATGCCTGAAATGGAGTGAATAATGCTTGTTTCAAGCGCCTCTTCGGGCGTTAAAGGCGGTAAAATAGAAATCAGCCGTTGCGCCAACATAGATTTGCCTGCGCCAGGTGGTCCTATCATCAGCATATTATGCCCGCCGGCCGCCGCAATCTCAAGCGCGCGTTTGGCGGCTTCCTGACCTTTCACATCAGCTAAATCCAAACCTGTTTCAGGACTTTTGACTTGTTTTGCTGTTGGAAAGGGCAGCGTTTGCACGCCTTTTAAGTGATTGATGAGCGATAACAAATCAGGCGCGGCAATCACGCTTTTCAAACCGCCCCAAACAGCCTCGCCACCTTGCGATTTGGCGCATATTAACCCCTTTTGAAGCCGATTAGCATGAATAGACGCCGGCAAAACGCCATTGACCGGCAAAATGGAGGCATCAAGACCAAGCTCGCCCATAACGACATAATCCGAAAGTTCTTCTTGCGGCAAAATGCCCATCGCGCACAAAAGCGCCAAAGCAATCGGCAAATCAAAGTGCGAGCCTTCTTTTAATAAATCAGCCGGCGCTAAATTAATGATAATGCGTTTTGCCGGCACATTAATGTTAATAGCAGATAACGCCGCGCGAACACGCTCTTTGCTTTCGGCAATTGTTTTATCAGGCAGACCAACAATCGTAAAAGCCGGCATGCCCGAGGTGACTTGTACCTGTAAATCAATATCTACAACGTCTAAACCTTGAAAAGCAACTGTGTTTATCCGCGCTTGCATTTTTACCACCTTGGAACGCGCTCATCTTTGCGCCAACGCCTTGTGGGATAAGTGTCGGCTTTCAAAAAATCTTTATCTGCGGGAAGTTTTGGAATGTCTGTTAAGCGAACATAACCTTGTTGTTCATAGTGTTTGGCGCATTCTTCAGCGCTTGTTTCGTTTGTGGCATTGCAATAAACCAACACACGAGATTTGAGGTTTTGAAGCACAATCGTATCGCGCTCGGGCGGTAAAACAAAGACCAAAGTTTCTTTGGGTTCTGGCTTTTGAGCGCACGCTACCAAAAAGCACAAGCCTAAAAGTCCGCTGATTTTTTGGATTTGAAGCATTTTTCTTCCCCTTTACAATGTTGCTACGCATAATATAATAAAATTATTAAAATAATCTTTATAAAAAATGCTTGCATTTAGAAAGTTTTTGTGTATAGTGGCATCGTTCCTTGCCGCGTTTTAAGGCGCGGCTATACATTAACCAAGGCGTTTAACGCCTATTTGTTGAGAATCCATAAGGAGTTTTTATATGGCTAACTATGAAAGTGTGCTGATTGCACGTCAAGACCTCGGCGCTTCGCAAGTCAACGACATTGTTTCTAATTTGAGCAATGTGTTGCAAAAAGAAGGCGGCGAAGTTGTTAAAATTGATAACTGGGGGCTTAAAAACCTCGCTTATCGTATTAAGAAAAACCGCAAAGGGCACTATGTTTTGTTAAACATTACCGCTCCTGCCAAAGCAATTTTTGAATATGAACGTTTGGTGCGCTTAAACGAAGATATTATTCGTTATATGACCATCAAAGTTGATGAATTTAACAACGAGATGACTTCAGATGAAGACATTGCCGCTGTTGAAGAAGAAACCGCTTAGGAGAAAAATGATGGCAAAACAAACTTTTTTCAAAAGAAAATCTTGTCCTTTTTCCGGTGAAAACGCTTTGCGTATTGATTATAAAGATGTGAAGTTGCTTTCACGCTTTATTTCTGAAAAAGGTAAAATTATTCCAAGCCGGATTACTTCGGTTTCGGCCAAAAAACAACGTGAATTGGCTCGCGCCATTAAGCGTGCGCGTTACATCGGCTTGTTGCCGTATGTGGCACAGTAAAGGGAGGACGAAATATGGAAGTCATTTTGCTTGAACATATTGATAAACTTGGTAAAATGGGCGATAAGGTCAAAGTTAAAAACGGCTTTGCCCGCAACTATCTTTTGCCCCAAGGCAAGGCTTTGCGCGTTACAGAAGCCAATTTAGCTTATTTTGAAAAACAAAAGGCTGAATTGGAAGCGCACAACAAAGCTTTGTTTGAAACAGCGTCACAAAAGGCTGAGGCTTTGCAAGGCTTTAAGGCTGTTCTTATCCGTCAGGCGGCTGAAACAGGTCAGCTTTACGGGTCGGTCACCATCCGCGACATTGCCGCCGCAATTAAAGAGGCTGGCTTTGATGTGGAACGCCGTTTTATTTCCTTGGAAAAGCCCATTAAAGATTTGGGCGTTTATCAGGTAAAGCTCAACCTGCATCCTGAAGTTTCGCAAACGATTCTGATTAATGTTGCCAGAACCGCTGATGAAGCCGGCAAACAGGAAAAAGCTTTCACGCAAGAATAAACCAAGCTTGCCTTAAAAAATCCCTGCTTTAAGCGGGGATTTTTTGTAAGTGATAAAAAAAAACAAGGTGCCTTTCGGCACCTTGTTTATATAAAATTACGCTCTTGTTAAAAACTTAAAACGTGTATCTCACACCCAATGAAAGTTCGTGTGATTTGGCTTCATACTTATTAATAGAACTTGCATCTCTGTAGCTCACATGACCTTCGTCAATGTAACGATAACCAAAATCAACATTGAAATTATTATTCAAGGCATAAGACACGCCGGCACCAATTTGCCAAGCAAAAGTATTGCGGCTATCGCTTGCGATTGCCGGTCTCTTGCTACCATCCTTTTCTACATAAAACCCTTCTTCTTGGGCTTCCAAGTGTGCAATACCAATACCTGCGCCAATATAAGGTGTAAATTTAGTGTCTGTGTTAATGTCATAATAAGCATTAATCATCGCAAATTTGTTTTCCACAGATAATTCTGCGGTGCTATATGGAGAACGAAAATCTTTTTTAGCATCTTTTTTTAAGTTTAATTCAAGTTCTGTTCGCACAGGACCCGCCTTGATACCATAAGCCAAACTGCCGCCCCAGACGTTATCAGAAAATTTGACACTACCTTTAGAATTGTTATCCCAAAGTTTGGTATATCTCATATCATGTGAGGCAAAGCTATAGTTGACTTTTGCCGAAACATATTGCTTATAATCAAAATGATAATCAAACGCATTGGCGTTGGCAGAAAAAATAAATGTCGCAACACCAGCAAGTAATAAAGTTTTTTTCATGTGGAATTCCTTTATAAAAATTTAAGCCCATCCTGAAGGGTGGTCGGAGAGTTCGTAAATCAAATCTACTCAGATGATTCTTTTAGCCTTTCAAAGCACATTCTTTCAGAGATTGAATATGTTTCTTGGACATTCGCTAAAAGCTCCCCGACCAAAAGATGATCGGGGATATATTTATTATCAGCCGCTTTTGGGCAGCAGATAATTTGACGATGTTATACCCTAACACCGAAGTAGATTTGAGCTTACGACAGCTCTTTTGCACCGAACAGGCACTCAGTTGCCAAAGAACCTCCAGCAACGACTTTATTTTAGCGATAAAATTTCAAAATGCAATAAAAAAATAATTGGTGTTTTGAAAGCGCGATAACATTCCAAAAAGCTAAAAAAGCAAGGAAAATCAAGGGATAACGACAAAAATCAACTATCTCAAAAAAACGTACCTTTAAATGATACAATTGTCAAGTTTTTTTATTGTCGTAAAATCAAGCACTTAGGTTTTTAAAAATGCCCCAAAAAAATGCACATTTAAACGTACGTTAAAATTAGATACCTGAATGTATCAGGTTAACTTAACAAAAAGGAGAAAAACAATGAGTACTAAAGAAGACTTTAATTCCGATATAAAAGATAGCTATGCTCTGACAGCTGAATTCCGATCTAAGGGTAATCTTGTAAAGACTGATCCGCAAAGTGCGGCGGAAGTGATGAATGAGGTAGAAGATCTGATGAAATCAGATCAAAACAACGAATATTCATACAGAGCTGCCTTTGACACTTTGGCTGAGATTATCAAAGTTGATTCAAAATTTGGACAGAAAGCACTTAAATTAACGGCTAAGGTCATAGAAAAACCACTTTTATCTAAAACAGAAGGTTTTAGATTTGTACCATCTAAAACAGAGGGTTTTAGATTTTTAGGTAAGCTTGTTCAAATTAGTCCAGAACTTGCACCGGAAGCTTTAAAGCTTATAGAAGGAAACGCCACATCTGGGGGAATCAGTATATCTTCATGTGAAGCGGCTTCTGACGCTTTAAGAACTATTGCAGAAATTCGTCCTGATTTGAAAGACAAAGCTTCTCAAACTCTGAAAATAACGGAGCAAGTACAAGACAAAATAACGCCCATTGAGCAGGTAGAAATTATTCACGGGATTTCACAAAAAGTGTATAGAAATAAAGAAACAGGAAAAGTACGAGCCAGAATTAAAATAAACCCTGATAAACAAGATTTGATTGATTCGGCTAAAGACCGAATTGCTGCGAAAACTGCTAAGACCGCAGAAGAACCGGAAAAGCCAACGCCAAGCAACGGTGGCAATGTTCCTCCGATTAATAATGGCAACGACGGTCGTTAATGACAGCTCACAACAAAAAGCGCGCCCTCCAAGGCGCGCTTTTCTATAGTTAACAACAGGTCTTCGCGAAGTTAATGACTTCGTTGTTGCCATGTTCAACAATCATCTTGAACTGGCTTTCAGTTATCGGTTTCCCGATTTCTTTTTTGTGCTTTAAGCACTTTAGAATCTCGGACGTGTAGCCGCGTTTGATTAGAATACCAAACCCGTTGACACCTAAATCGTGCAATGAAACATAGCACAAAATCTCTTCCCTATTGCCGCGTTTCATCAGCTCTACTTCGGCATCTTGGCACAGCCACTTTGCCTCAATGTACGACATTATCGCCTGATGCGCACCTTGGCGGATGAAATACGGCTCGGCGGTATCCGAAAAGCAGAAATTTTTAATATATGACATCAGCTCCTGCCGGTGTCCACGCTTAATAAAGCTAATTTCCGCATTCGGGTTGCGAAAATAATTTTCAGCTATAAAAGCTGAAATTTTCTGCGGATCGCCCCCTGTAACAAGGGACAATTCCTGATTTTTGGTCAATTTTTCCATAATAAAATAATATATATAAATTTGACATAAATATAACTTTGCATCCTTGATATAAGCACTTTTTAACACTTTTGTCAACAAAAAAATCCTCTGCTAAAAGCAGAGGATTTTCAAAGCTCTTTTAAAGCTTAAATCATCGCCATGCCACCGTTGACATGCAACGTCTGACCTGTGATGTATTGCGCCTCGTCTGATGCTAAAAACGCCACCGCATTGGCAATATCTTGCGCCTCGCCAAGCTTTGCCTCAGGGATACGGCTCAACAAATTCGCCTTAACATCGTCAGGCAAAACATCGGTCATGGGCGTCCGAATAAAGCCCGGAGCAACCGAATTAACCGTCACACCACGCGAACCAACTTCTTGCGCCAAACATTTGTTCATGGCAATCATACCCGCTTTAGAAGCTGAATAGTTGGCTTGTCCGGCATTGCCCATAACACCAACAACGGAAGCAATGCCAATAATGCGACCATAACGGCGCTTCATCATACCGCGCACCGCCGCTTTTGCAAGCTTAAAGCCCGCCGTCAAGTTCACGTTTAAGACAAGCTGCCAATCTTCCTCAGGCATACGAATAAATAAATTATCACGCGTTAAACCAGCGTTGTTGATTAAAATATCAATCTGGCCAAATTTTTCCTCAACGTTTTTAATCAAACTGTTAATAGCTTCAGAATCGGAAAGATCCGCAACAAAGCATTCCACTTGATCGCCAAGATCCTTTTTCAAGGCTTCCATTTTCTCAGGCGCTCTGTCTGTTAAGGCAAGCGTTGCACCCTGCGCATGCAATGTGCGCGCGATTTTGTCGCCTAAACCACCGGAAGCACCCGTAATTAAAGCCACTTTTCCATCTAATCTAAACATATTTTTTCCTTTCGTAAGATTATAAATTTTTTGCCAACTCTTCAACCTCGGCAACATTGCCTACCGATACGGCGTTAAATGTACTCGCGCCGCGTTTGGCTAAGTTTGAAAGAACTTTCCCTGCGCCAAGCTCAATAATATCGGTCACATTCTGCTCTTTCATAAATTCAACGGTTTCCCGCCATCTCACTGTGCCGGTAACTTGTTTAACTAAGTTTTCAATGATTTCTTTATGATTTGTTATCGGTTCAGCTAAAACGTTTGCAATCAGCGGAATTTCCGCATCATGACTTTCAACCTCGGACAAGGCTTTTTGCATAACATCTGCCGCAGGCGACATCAGCGGACTATGAAAAGGCGCGCTTACCGGAAGTTTTACACATCTTTTGGCACCAAACTCCGTGGCAATTTCAAGCGCGCGCTCTATCGCGCCTATATGCCCCGACAAAACCACCTGCCCGTCCGAATTATCGTTGGCGGCAACGCAAATGTCTTTTCCTTCGTTGCAGGCCTCAACCAACGCATCAATATCCTTAAACGAAACGCCCAAAACCGCCGCCATACCGCCAACGCCAACCGGCACTGCTTTTTGCATTGCTAAACCGCGCGTGCGCAAAAGCTTTGCCGTATCCGCAAGCGAAAAAACTTTTGCCGTTGCCGCCGCAGAATATTCTCCCAACGAATGCCCCGCCACAAAAGCCGCTTTATCTTTGAGCTTTATCCGAAATTCTTTTTCCAAAACCGCCACAACCGCTAAAGAATGCGCCATTAACGCCGGTTGCGCGTTGGCTGTTAACATTAAATCAGCCTCTGGACCTTCCGTCATCAGTTGATATAAATTTTGCCCTAAAGCCTCGTTGACTTGTTCAAAAACGTCACGCGCAGAGGCAAAATTTTCATACAAATCGCGCCCCATACCAACATATTGCGAACCTTGTCCCGGAAAAACAAAAGCATATTTCATGCCAATAAAAAACCTCGTTTTATTAATCTTTTATTCGGAATTTAGGTGTAGTTTGTTTTAAAGTCAAGTTTTTCAAACAAAGGGGTTGAATAAGTTTTTATGAATCCGACAATCGCACCTAAAATTAGCGTTATCAGCATTACAAATAATCATGCGCACGTTTTGGAAACCGCCCTTAAATCTGTGGCTTATCAAGATTTCCAAAATTGGGAGTGGCTGATTTTTGATAACGCTTCCACCGATGAAACACCCCAAATTTTAAGCCGCTTTGAACATATTGAACCGCGCGCAAAAGTCTTTTTGTTATCAAAACCACAAAACCTAACTGAAATTTATAATCAGGCGTTTGAAATGGCAACGGGACAATATATCGCCTTTTTAGAGCCTGAAAATGTTTGGGTTAAAAATAAGCTTAATGACCAGCTGAGTTTTATGAGCCGTTATCGGCCTGAAATGTGCCACACAAGCTATGCTTTTATTGACGCACAATGCCACGTTTTGCCTGTCGGGTGCAGTCATGCCGAGCCTTTGATTAATATGGTTAATTTTGACAAAGGTCCTTATTTGCAACTCTCAAGCCTGATGCTCAAAACAGCTAAACTTAAAAAAGTTTTCCCTCTGCCGGCGTTTAAAAACACATCAGATGACTTTTTGGGCGCTCTGATGAATAAAGGCGCGGCGTCTGTGGGCATTAACGAGGTTTTAAGCCTGTGTCGCCTGCGTTATGCGCCGCCAACCAAGCCCGATTATGATGATCGGCTTCAAAAATTATCTCAAGCTCTTGCCGCAGAAGGCAAAAAATTGCCCAATGCCGTCCGTTATGACGCTTTTAAGGCTGATAACGTGGCGCGCATTGACCTTAAACCTTCGCACTATATTTTAAATGATGTTTACATCAGTATGGACGAACTCTTAAACTTTAACTTGAATGGAATTTCATAATGCCTAAAAAAAGCAAAAAACAACATACCGGCGTTTGCCGCCGCTTTTTACCAAGACTGATGGGGCTGTTGCTGATTGTTATCGCTTTGAGCGTGTTTTTGGCGCTCCTTACCTTTCATCCTTCAGATTCAGCGATGAATCTGCGCAATGACAATGTGCCACAAAATCTGCTCGGCTCATTTGGCGCGGCTCTTGATGACCTTGTTTTATCTTCGTTTGGGTTGATTCTGCCTTTGTTTTTGCTTGGCTTTTTTGTATGGGGCGTACAACTTTTGCGCCACAATGCGCTTGTGTTTTGGAAAATCAGAACAGCGGCGCTGATTTTGGGCGCTTTTGCCGCCGGCTTGTTTGTCAACCTCATTGTCCCTTCCAAAATGCCCTTTTTATCGCACCAACATTGGGGCGGCGAATTGCCTTGGTGGGTTTTGCAATCTGTCTCGCTCCAAAAACTGCCGCTATATGCCTTAATTTCCTTTAAAGTCGTGTTGTTTATCTTCGCGTTTTTGGCTTGGAATTTGGTCTTGGGCATTACCTATCAAGATTGGGTGAAATGTATAAAATATGCCGCTAAAAGTTTTAAGTTGTTCTTTGTGTTTATCGGACGCATTTTCAGCCGTTGCTTCAAAGTCTTGCGTCGGCTTAAGAAAAAGGAAAATGTCGCTGCGCGCGAAAAACCTGTCGTTGAGGCAAAATCTAAAGTTCAAAAATCAGCCGAGGAAAAGTCCAAAGCCACTGCCCAAAAAGCTCATCCTTTGCCCAAAGCCGAGACTTCTGCCGAAGGTTATGTTTATCCGGACATTAATCTGCTTTCACGCCCAAAAGATAAAGGCGGCAATGAAGTTAGCGAAAAAGAGCTTGATGAAATTGCGCGGCATTTGGAAACTGTTTTACAAGAATTTAGCGTGAACGGCAAAATTGTGCGTATTCGCCCAGGACCTGTTGTCACGCTCTATGAGCTTGAGCCTGCTCCCGGTACAAAAACCGCGCGCGTTATTGGCTTAGCTGATGATATTGCGCGCTCTATGTCGGCTGTTTCTGTTCGTATTGCGGTTGTTCCGGGATCTAACACCATCGGCATTGAACTGCCAAACCTCAAGCGCGAAACCGTGTGGCTCAAAGATTTGCTTGAAGATCCTTGTTTTAGAGAAACGAAAAATACGCTCAATATTGTGCTTGGCAAAGATATTGGCGGCAAAAATACGTATGCGGATTTGGCTAAAATGCCGCACCTTTTGGTCGCCGGTACAACGGGTTCAGGTAAATCAGTTGGCGTGAACTCTATGATTTTATCACTTTTGTTCCGCTTAAGCCCCGAGGAATGCAAACTGATTATGATTGATCCGAAAATGCTTGAATTTTCTATGTATAACGGCATCCCGCACCTTTTAACGCCTGTGATAACAGATCCCGCCAAAGCTGTTGTGGGGCTTAAATGGGCGGTGCGCGAAATGGAAGATCGTTATCGGAAAATGGCGCAACTGAATGTGCGCAACATTGCTGGTTATAATCAAAAACTTAAAGAGCTTCGTGAAAGCGGCGAAAATGTGACGCGTACCATTCAGGTGGGCTTTGACCCTGAAACCGGCAAGCCTTTGTATGAAGAACAACCTATTGACACCACGCCTTTGCCCTATATCGTGATTGTGGTTGATGAAATGGCGGATCTTATGCTTGTTGCCGGCAAAGAGGTTGAAGCGGCAATTCAGCGCTTGGCGCAAATGGCGCGCGCCGCCGGTCTGCACCTGATTATGTCCACACAACGCCCGTCTGTTGATGTGATTACCGGCACCATTAAAGCCAACTTCCCAAGCCGTATCAGCTTTCAGGTCACTTCTAAAATTGATAGCCGCACCATTTTAGGCGAGCAAGGCGCCGAGCAGCTTTTAGGCATGGGCGATATGCTTTATATGCCCGCTGGTTTGCGTCCGTTGCGCGTTCACGGTAGTTTTGTTAAAGATAGCGAAGTTGAAGCCGTGGTTGAGTTTTTGAAAGCGCATGGCTCGCCACATTATATTGAAGAAGTTACCGCCGGCGAACTCTCAAATGGCAAAGATTCCGGCGCTTTGTTTGATAATACGGCAATGGGTGGCGAAGAAGATCTTTACGCGCAGGCGGTGGCAATTGTGCGTAACGATAAAAAAGCCTCCACAAGCTATATTCAGCGCCGGTTGCGCCTTGGTTATAATCGCGCCGCCGCCCTGATTGACCGCATGGAAGAAGAAGGCATTGTTTCTGCCGCCGACCATGTCGGTCGTCGCGAGGTTATAGGCTAAAATAGAGCTTGCCTTGTCAGAAAAAAAGGATATAATAAATGTAATGCTTTTGGAAAGGATTTAAAATGAAAAAACGCTCATTATCATTTGTTTTAGCACTTAGTCTTTGCTTAACTGCCGGCGTGGCTTTTGCCGGCGTTCGGCTTATCTCTGATGTTGAAGGCGCCGTTGGGGGTGGTTCATCATCTTCACAAGCGACACCTGCTCAAAAATGTATGGCAGAGGGCTATCGTCTGTCTTCTTGTAACGGTAATTTGCAGCCTGTAAACCCCTGCCCTTATGATAGCACTTATTTTGAAAGTTGCTGCTCGGAAGAATATGCCTTTACTGTGGAAGAATGCACACAAGCCGGTTACAGTGCTAGTCGCGCCACATGCGGCGGTTTACATAAGTGCATGTAAGTTTAATGTTACCTAAACTTGCTATTTATATCCATTGGCCTTGGTGCAAAAGCAAGTGCCCTTATTGTGACTTTTTTAAAAAAGTTGAAAAAAATGTTGACCAACAGGCCGTTGTTCAAACATATCTTGAGGCTTTGAAAAATTATCATCAACTGTTGCCCGAGCGCAAAATTAGCTCTGTCTTTTTCGGGGGCGGCACGCCGTCGTTGATTGAGCCTCAATATGTGGCGCTGATTTTAGAAACAATCGGCAATCTTTGGGGCTATGCGCAAAACCCCGAAATGAGCTTGGAGGCCAACCCAAACACCGAATATCCCAATATGTTTTCAGCCCTTCATAACGCGGGTATCAATAGGCTTTCATTAGGCGTGCAAGCCCTAAATGATGCCGATTTACGCGCACTCGGACGGACACACACTTTGAAACAAGCCCTGCATGCGATTGAAAATGTTCTAAAAACTTTTGATAATCACTCCATGGACTTAATTTACGCGCGCCCAAATCAAACGCCCGCATCTTGGGCGCAAGAGCTTGAACAAGCCGTTCAGCTTGGGTTTAAGCATTTATCGCTTTATCAGCTAACCATTGAGGAAAACACACCTTTTGCCAAGCGCAATCTTCCCCTCCCCGATGATAAAACGGCCGCCCTGATGTATCAGGCGACAAACGCCCTGACCGAAAGCTTTGGTTACCCCTTTTACGAGGTTTCAAACTATGCGCCAGTAGCATACGAATCGGCACATAATAAGGTTTATTGGCAAGGTGGCGATTATATCGGGATTGGGCAATCAGCGCATGGGCGCTTAAAACATCAGGGGCGGTTTTATGCGCTTCAATACGGGTTTGATCCCGAAGAACTCTCCGCCTTTGAGCGCGCGGAAGAACTTGTTATAACGGGCTTAAGGCTCCGTCAAGGTCTTGATAAAAATTTGTTTTTGGACATCACGGGCTTAAAACTTGAAGAAGTGCTTGATTTAAACAGGCTTAAAAGCTTGAAAAACGAAGGCTTTTTAGAGGAAATGCCGACTGCTTTACGCGCCACAAGCAAAGGCTTTTTGGTCTTGAATTATTTAACAAAAGAGCTTGTTCGTTCAAATTTGTGAAAAAAGGTGTTGCAATTTTGAAAAAGGTGTGGTACAAACGCGCCACAAAAGTGATTTTTATACATGAAAGCCTATGGTCTAGAAGCACTTCTGCCTTGGCTTTTGTGGTAAAAATCTTGGTTTTACCCGTCTTGACAATCAAGACATTTGAGAAAGAAAGGAATACACCATGAAACACGGCGATCAACATAGACGCTTTAATATGCCCAAAAGCCAACGCAGAGCATTGTTTTCTAATTTGACCAACGCTTTGCTGATGCACGAGCAAATCAGCACGACTTTAACACGCGCAAAAGAACTTCGCACTTTTGCTGATGGGATGATTACTTATGCCAAAAAAGGCGATTTGAACAGCCGCCGCTTGGCGCTTGCCTTTTTGCGCGACAATGAAGTTGTTGCCAAACTTTTCTCTACTTTGGCTGAACGCTATAAAAACCGCAACGGCGGTTATACACGCGTTTTGAAAGCCGGCTTTCGGTATGGCGATTGCGCCCCGATGGCTATCATTGAACTTGTTGACCGTGATGTGAACGCTAAAGGCGCTAAAGATTTGGCTCGCGTTGCCGCTGAAAAGGCCGCTATCGCTGCCGCTGAAGCCGCCGCGGAAGCACCGGTTGAAGAAGAAAAGAAAGCTGAAAAAAAGTCTTCTAAAAAAGAAAAAGCTGAAACTCAAGAAGAAAAATAAGTTTTTTTCTTTTTCCTTGAAAACGCCAATGTCCTTTGACTTTGGCGTTTTTTTCGCACTCTTCTTAAAATTTCAATCTTGTTTGAAAAATACAAAAAATATTGCCTTTGTCGCGCTATAAAAAAACTTGTTGCCAAACGCTTAAAATGTTCTTACATTGTTATGGAAGGTATCTTTAAGGAGCGTATCATGTTTAAATTTTCTCTGATGACTTTTGCTTTTTTCTTTCTTTGCGCCTTTTCTGAAATGGGCAACCAAAGCTTTGAATTTAATGTTGAAACAAAATCTACGACTTGGGTTGTTGAAATGCGCGGTTCATCTTCTGTGCGCGCTTTTCATGAACCAAGCGGCACGGAACTCTTTTTTAATTTTAGCGATTTAATGCCTAACTCGCCACAATGCCTTTCTAATAAACGCATTAAAGATATTAAATTTACACTCAATATTTATAAAAAAATTCAAAAAGGCGACTATGATTTTGCAAAATCTTTTGAGCAAACGCGAATCCGCTTTTCAGGCAACGGAAAATCTGAAGAACGCAAGCCCTATGGCTCTAATCTGGTGAAAAATAACCTGCGCTTTTCTGAAGGCGAAACCGTTAATATTGGAACTTTACAATTTCTTTCGCCCATAACTTGCAACGACTTTATGAATATGCAACTCTATATTAGCGATATGAAAGCCGGCGGACGCTCTATGCTCCCGACATTGGATTTAAAAATTATCCCTGCCGATGATAACAATTTTTAAACCAATTTATGCTACATTATTCCAAAATTGAAAGGAATTTACCATGACAAAAATTGCCGTTGTTGGCGCAATGGATCAAATCGGCCGCGAGATTTTAAGCTTTTTAAATGAAGGCGGCTATCAGGCTTCAGATGTTTTTGCCCTTGAACCGCACAGTCCTTTGGGAAATATGGTTTCTTATGGCGAAGATGATGAACTTGATGTTTATAACCCCGATGAATTTGACTTTTCTAAAGCCGACTATGTGATTTTTGCAACAGACAAGCAGACTGCCAAGCATTATCTTGCCAAAGCTTGCGCCCATGCAAAAGTTATTGACTGCTCCAGCGCAACTTTTGAAGACACAAATGTCCCGATGCTTATTGCCGGCTTAAACGACCATGCTTTGGGCGATAAAAGCGTTCGGGTTGTGAGTGTGCCTTCAGCGCTTACAACGCAAATTTTGTTGCCCCTTACCAAAGTGAATGAAGAATTTCCTATTGCGCGGCTTGTAACCTCGGCTTATGTTTCAACTTCTGTTTACGGCAAAGCCGCTATGGATGAACTTTTTAATCAAACACGCAAGATTTTTATGAACGCGACACTTGCCGACGATGAACAAGTTTTTCAAAAACAAATTGCTTTTAATGTTTTGCCACAAGTTGGCTCGTTTATTGGCGATGAAACGCAGTTTGAATGGGCTGTGAATGCCGAAATTAAAAAAGTTTTGGGTGGCAAAATCAAGGTGCATGCCAATGCCGCTTTTGTGCCGGCCTTTATTGGCGCGGGCGCTTTTGTCAATGTGGAATGCGCCGTTGATGTTGACGCCGAATCCGTCAGAAAATTGATGCAATCTACCGAAAATGTAGTGGTATTTGATAAACAATTGGATGGCGGCTATGTGAGCCTGAATGATGTTCAGGGCGAAGATATGATTTATGTGAGCCGTATCAGGCAAGATGTTTCGGTCACAAACGGATTTAGCTTTTGGTGTGTTGCCGATAATCTGCGCGCCTCAACGGCACAAAATGCTTTTCAGGTTTTGAAACTTTGGCTTAATTCTTAAGGATACAATATGCAACGAACGTTTTTACTCTTTGCTTTTTTGATTGCACTTTTCCCCGCTTTGAGTCGCGCTGAAAATGTGATTGATTTTGTTAATATCTCTAAAAATCTAGATGCCGTTGAAAGCAAGCTTCAAGGCGAAAATCTAACGCCGGCAGATATTAAAAATGAGGCTCTTTATTTGAGCAACCTCTCGGCAAGCCTTGCTGAAATTAAAAATGAAAGCGAGCGCCAAATCAACAGTTTGCAAAAACAACTTAGCGCTTTGGGCGAAGCACCTACCGATGGGAGCAAGGAACTTGATGTTGTTTCTAAAAAACGCCAAGAATTGGTCAATGATCTTTCTATTGTCCGAAGCCGAATCGCCGAGGCTGATATTTTGCAAGTTAAGATTGAGGAGCTTAGCATTAAAGCTCTAAACGCTCAAAGCCAACATATTTTGGGCAATTTGTTTGAAAAAACCGAATCGTTTGTTCAGCCCAAGCACTTTCTAGACGGCGTTTACGCGCTTGTTTCGTTTTTCTTTGATATTGTGAAATCGCCCTTAAATTGGTTTGACGGACTTGATGAGCAAAATAAGGCGCATGTCTTAAATTATCTAATTCCAGCACTCTTTTTACTTGTGGCGACATTTGGCATTGGGTTTATGCTCCGCCGGCTGATTATGCGCTTGTTTGGTTATCGCGCTGAAATTGATAACCCTCGTTATGGGCAGAAAATTAGCGCCGCTATTGCTGTGGCTATCGGTTACGGACTTATTCCTTCCGTCATTATCGGCGTGTTTTTGGTTTGGATTATCGGTCTGCAAATTTTTAACGACACTTTCTTTGGCGTGATTGTGACAAGCACGTTATTTTACTTGCTGTATGTGTTTTTAGCCAAAGCAATTGCTCGCGTGACGTTTGCGCCTTATAACGAAAAATGGCGTTTGATTAATGTCAAAACACCTAAAGCCCTTGATATTGTTCGCGCTCTTTATATCGCTATTATCTTTATTGGCGCTATCTCGCTTTTAGAACACATTGCCTTAACGCAAAATTATCCCGCGACATTAATTGAATTTTTAACACTTATTGCTTGCGCGGTTAAAGCCTCGTCCATTATTTTGCTGGTATGCCGTATTTTTGAAGAGGAGGACGAACCGCAACCAACAACCGCTGTGGCTGAAAACACGGCTCTTGCCGAAGAAGATTTAGACGATGGTTCTATTAGCACCTCGCTTAAAATTATCTTTTTAACCGTTTCTGCCGCCGTGATTACCTTCGGCGTGGCGGTATCCGGTTATTTGGAATTGGCCTCGTTTATCTTTAATCGCTTTATCGCCAGTGTGATTTTGCTTGTCTTAACCATTATTATCCAAAAGCTTGCTACCGAGATTTTAAAGCATATCCTTTTGCTCGGTTTTTGGAGCAAAACTTTTAAGCTTCGGCGCAAGCTTTTGCGGAAAATCAATTTTGGTTTAAGCTTGTTTTTAACGCCGCTGATTGGTTTGTTCTTTATTTTTGCGCTTCTTAATATTTGGGGACTTTCCGGCACGTTTATTCTGCACATTGCGCGCAAGCTTTTGTTTGGTTTTAAGGTTGGCGGCGTGACAATTTCGCTCTTGGCAATCGTGCTTGGTATTATTGTCTTTTTTGCCTCGCTTGCATTTGTGAAATATATTAAAAATCGTCTAACAAACAATTTGTTTTCGCAATTAGATATTGATGACGGCATCAGGCATTCACTTTCATCAGGGGTGAGCTTTGTCGGATTTATTTTATCATCGCTTTTGGCGATTGTGGTGATGGGCGGCGACTTAACAAGCTTTGCCGTTATTGCTGGTGCGCTCTCCGTTGGTATCGGTTTTGGTTTGCAAAACATTATTAATAACTTTGTTTCAGGCATTATCATTTTGTTTGAGCGGCCGTTTAAAATTGGCGATTGGGTCATCTTAAACGGCGAAGAGGGGCAAATTAAACAAATCAACATTCGCTCCACTGAACTTGAAACTTTTTCAAAAACAAGTGTGATTATTCCGAACGCCACATTGATTGCCTCGTCCATGACAAACTTGACGCACGGCAACAACTGGACGCGTCAATCCGTGAAGGTGGGCGTGGCTTATGGGACAGACGTCAACAAAGTGACGGAAATTTTGCTTGAATGCGCGCGCAACAACAAAAAGGTTTTGAAAGTGCCTGCACCTTATGTTTTGTTCCAAGATTTTGGCGCAAGCTCGCTTGATTTTGAATTACGGTGTTATTCCAACAACATTTGGTCGGGCTGGGTTTTGCCAAGCGAATTGCGCTATGACATCAATCGCCGCTTTAAAGAAGAAGGCATTGAAATTCCGTTCCCGCAAATGGTTTTGCATAAGGGCGATGAGCCTGAAAAACAGTCTGATGCTGAGAAAAAGCCCAAAAAAGCTAAGACAAAATAACTTTGCTTTGGTGTTTTTTAGAGCCAATCGTGATTAATTTTTGCAAGCTTTTTGCCGCGGTTGCAAATTGTTCTTCAGTTTGCGCATGAACATAAGCCAAAGGCGTTTGATTATCCACCTTATCGCCAATTTGTATAACCGATGTTAAGCCCGTGGCATAATCAAGCTTTTGGTCGGGATGCGTGCGACCGCCCTTGAGCCCAACAAGCAAAAGCCCAACGCCGCGAACATCCATTTTTTCCACATAGCCTTCAGAGGGCGCAAAAACCGGACGAATAATTTTGGCGCGCGGTAAATATTTTTCGGGCTTGTCCGTGAAGTCTGACGCACCGCCCAAAGCATGAACCATCTGCCCGAATTTTTCAAGCGCCGCGCCGGAAGCAAGAGCTTGTTTGATTTTGCTTTCCGCCTCTTTTTTTGTTTGGCATAAATGCGCGCTCAAAAGCAGATTTTCAGCCAAAGCGAAAGTCACTTCATCAAGTCGCGGATTAGGCTTTTCTCCTTTTAAATACAAAAGCGCCTCACTGACTTCTAGGGCATTACCAACCGTGGTGCCTAAAACCTCATTCATATCCGTGATGATTGCCGTGGTTTTTGTGCCGGCATCGTTGGCTGTTTCCATAATTGTTTTTGCTAATTGGCGCGCATTTTTTAAATCTGGCATAAAAGCGCCCGCGCCGCATTTGAGATCCATGACTAAATATTCAAGCCCCGCGGCTAATTTTTTAGATAAAATAGAAGCGGTAATGAGCGGAATGGACTCCACCGTGCCACACACATCGCGCAGGGCATAAAGCTTTTTATCGGCAGGGGCTAAATCCGCCGTTTGACCGATAATCGCGCAACCAACCTCTTTGACCACTTTTTGAAAACGATCAATCGCGGTGGCGGTTTGGTAACCCTTGATAGAATCTAGCTTATCAATCGTGCCGCCGGTATGCCCTAGCCCTTTGCCGGCAATCATGGGGACATAACCACCGCAACAAGCCAAAATCGGGGCTAACATCAGGCTGACCTTATCACCTACACCGCCGGTGGAGTGCTTGTCTATAACCGGGCCGTTGACGTGCCACTTCAAAACTTTGCCCGAATCGCGCATAGCCAACGTTAAGGCAACCGTTTCGGCTTTGTTCAGTCCGTTTAAAAAAGCCGCCATTGTTAGGGCCGAAGCCTGACAATCCGCAATGCTGTTATCGGTTATGCCCTTGATGAAAAAACTAATCTCATCCGCGCTTAAAACACCTTTATCGCGTTTTTTACGAATAATCTCCTGCGGAAACATCTTACATATTCTCCTCTAAATAAGCCCGTATCAGCACCGATAATTTTTCAGATGCTTTTTGCGCCGTTTCAAGCGTTTCGGCATGCGAAAGCTCTTTTTTCTGCAAGCCGGAAGCCATATTCGTTATGACCGAAAGCCCCAAAACCGGCAATGATAAATATGCCGCCGCAATGGATTCCGTGACGGTTGACATCCCAATGATGTCCGCGCCCAAGCGTCTGAAAGCCTTAACTTCCGCCGGCGTTTCAAAGTTCGGGCCTAAAACCATCATGTAAACACCTTCTTTGATGTTTATGTGATGACGTTTGGCTATTTTTTTAAGCTTTTTGCGCTCTGATAAAGCATAAACATTTTCCATGCTCGGAAAGCGCGGGCCAAGCGAATCGTCATTTGCGCCAACAAGCGGATTTTGCCCCGAAAGATTGATGTGATCCTTAATCAAAACCACGCTTCCGGCTTTGATTTTGGGGTTTAAAGAACCGGCGGCATTCGTCACAATCAGCCGCTTAATGCCACAATTTGCAAAAGCGCTTAACATATCTCTGATTAGCTGTGGCTGATGCCCTTCATAAAGGTGGTAGCGCCCTTGCATCAGCAAAACATCTTTTTGACCGATTTTGCCAAGCGTCAACTGCCCCGAGTGACCTTGAACATTAATTTCAGGCAGTCCTAACGCCTTATAGGCAATTGTTTTTGGCTCAAGCACATTTTCTGCTAAAGCGCCAAGCCCCGAGCCTAAAATAACCAAAGTGTCTGGCGCACGGTCTTTTAAATATTTTTTTAAGTTTTTGACATACGTTTCAATCATTTCCGGAGATCCTTTTCATCAAAAGCCAAAGGCAAAAGCTCTGAAAACCGCGCCGTTTTTTGAACACCTGCCAAGTTTGCTAAATGAACAAGCGTGTCAGGCTCAGCAAATTCGGCAATGCGTTGCAAGCATGCGCCGCAGGGCGTGATTAAATTTTTGGAATCGGCGACAATTAAAATTTGAGATATTTTGCGACAACCGCCTGACACTAAAGCGGCAATAGCGCCGGCTTCCGCGCAAGTGCCACATGGAAATGACACATTTTCAACATTGCAACCCGCATAAATTTTGGCATCAGCCCCCAACACCGCCGCGCCAACCGCAAATTTTGAATACGGCACGTAGGCTTGAAGCCGCGCCTTTAAGGCCGCTTTGAAAAGTTGTTCAAGGTCTGACATTTTAACTTCCTTTCAAAAATTTGTTGATTTATACTTTGAATATTATACATTAATCTTATCTTTGGCAAAGATTTTTTGCGTTTGATACAGGAGATTTATCGCGGTGTTTAAAAAACTGTTTATTGGCTTTGTTCTGCTTGTGATTGTGGCAGCCGCCGGCGTATCATATTATGTTTCAACCATTGACTGGAATCTGCACAAAGATAAAATTGCTTTGCAGTTTGAGCAGATTACTGGTAAGCATATTGTTTTTAACGGCCCTGTTAGTTTAAGCTTTTTGCCCAAGCCTTATTTAACCGTTAAAGATATTGCTGTTTATAATTCTAAAACGCCCAATCAACAACCCCTTGCCACTATTGCCGAACTTGTAAGCGATTTGAGTGTTTGGTCACTTTTGAAAGGCACGTTTGAAGTGGATAATATGTCACTTTTGAACGCGAAAATTCAAATAGAATTTTCTCCTGACGGAAAACTGAACTGGCAAATAGATAAAGCCGCCGGTCAAGACGACTTTGCGCCTGCCTTTGATGTTGCCTTTAATAGCGTGATGCTTGAAAACGCCACCGTTCATATTGTTCATTCCAAAATGGATTTAGATGTGACAATGGAAAAAGTGAACGCCGAAGTTTCTGCTCAAAGTTTGTCAGGTCCGTACCGCATTGACGGTAATTTTATCAAAGACAACAATCCCGCTGGTTTTGCTCTTAATATCGGCAATATTTCCGAAAGCTTTGCCACCTCGGTAAACTTGGTTTTAACGCACCCTATCAGCGATTCATACGCTCGTTTTGACGGTTCTGTTTTGCCTAACGGCGAAGAGATTAAAGGTAACTTTACGATGGAATCGCAGAAACCGTCTGACTTTATTAATAGTCTGACCAATCAAGTTATTTTGCCTGTTAAATATAACTATCCGGTTGCCGGCTCGGTTGAATTAAGTTTAAGCAATCAGCTTTTAAACCTTTCTAGCTTTATTATTAAATATGGCGATAATACGGCTGGTTCGGGCAGCGTGCGCATTCCGCTCGGTATGCCTTTGGACGAGCGCCCGACAATTGATTTGCAGTTTGAAATGACCAATTTGGATTTAGATCCTATTGGCGCGGTTATTGCTGAATATTTGAAGCAATATGACGCTGGTAAACCTTATCGCCCTTATTATGACTATGATTTAAATGCTAACATTCAAGCCGTTAAAGCGCGCTACAGGGGCGAGAATTTAAGAAACTTAAGTTTTAATGCCACTTTCCAAAACGACATTTTGCAAATTTCAGAGCTTTCGGCTCTGTTGCCCGGCGATACAGATACTTCCATCCAAGGCGAAATTTTTGATACGGACGAAGTTCTTTCATATCGGTTTGATGTTTCTACCCAAAGCCAAGATTTGCTCAAACTTTTGGAATGGATCGGCTTAAAACCTGAAACATACGCGCAAGCAACTTATCGGAACGCGTCAAGCCGGTTTAATCTTTCAGGCAACTTAAATCAAATTGCTATTTCGCCTTATGAGGTTACTTTTGATAAATCTGCCGCACGCGGTATTATCGGCATTGTGCGTAAACCTTCAGCGCGTTATTTCATTACGGCCGAAAGCGAATCTATTAATTTTGATAATTATCTGCCACCCTTGACAGATGAAGAAAAAGAGATGTCGCTTACTCAAAAAATTTCTCATTTGTTTGATAAGCTTTCAGCCCATAAAAACTTGGATTTGCATCTTGATGCCTCTTTAGGGCAAGGCATTTATAATAAGACATCGTTTGAAAATGTTACGCTTAAACTTGATGCTAAAGACGGTAATATTCAGCTTTCGGATTTAAGTGTTGGGAACATTTTAGATTCAAAGCTTGCCTTGAGCGGCGCAATAGAAGGCATCGCGCCTACCGCAAGGTTTAAAGATTTGAAATTTAATGCCGAAACGACAAATTTGAACAACTTAAAGCAACAGATTGGGCTTGTGTTGCCCGCGTGGCCTTTGTTTGCGCAAAACGAATCCGCCACTTTTGAAGGTGTTTATAACGGTTCATTGCAAGGCGGGCAAATTGAGGCAAAGGGTAAAATAAACGCTTTAGAAGCTTCTTACAATGGTCGTTTAGCCCAAAGCAATGATCGCATCGGCTTTGAGGGCAAAATCAACTTCAAAACGCCTGACTTTACGCAATTTACAAAATGGGTCAACATTGATTATGCGCCGCAAACCTTAACAAACAATATCTTTACTTTTGAAGGAAATATCGCTGGTTATCCGCAACATTGGGTTGCTAAAAATTTGACAGCTTTTATCGGTTCAAGCCGCTTTACCGGTCAACTTGATGTTACCTTCAAAGACACAAAACCGCTTATTAAGGCTGATTTAACAACAAATAATTTTGAATTTAACCGCTTTATTTACCAAAACAAACCCGCCTCGGGGGTTGTCTTAAAACGCGGCACGGCGCGCGACCTTTTCTTGGAAAAACCCTTGTATCAGACAACGCCTGTTTCATTTGACGCGTTCCAAAAATTTGATTTAGACGGTACTTTCAAAGCTGAAGCCTTGAACTTTAACACCGCTTTTATGGAAAATGCCACCGCTAAAGTTCAAGTCCAAGACGGACTTATTCGGGTGACCGATTTTACAGCAACTTATCAAAAAGCACCGGTTGATTTGTCCTTTGAACTTAATACCAAAGAAACACCTGTTATTAAAGGCGAAGGCTCATTAAAAAATCTGGACATAGATAATTTGGGCGGCAGTCGTTACGGCATATCAGGCGCTCTTAACCTGAATGGCGAATTTGAAGGCACGCTAACTTCGGAATTTGCCTTTTATAATTCTTTGAAAGGTTTTGCTTTGCTTTCATTAGAAAATCCGCTATTAAAAGGTTTTGATTTAGACGCTATTTATACCGATTTGCAAAAGCGCGAATACTCAGACAATTTGTTTGAGATGTTGCGCGATAATTTGCAACGCGGACAAACGCGCTTTGAACACATCGGCGGACGCTTAAACTTTGAAAACGGCGATTATACGTTTGAAAACTTTCAAATGAATAACGCCAACGCTTTGGTTGATGTTTCTGGTTCAGGCAGTTTAAGAACATGGGATATAAACACTCTGTTCAAGCTTTCTTATTCTTCTTTGCAAGATAAAATTGTACCTATAGACTTTAAATGGACAGGCACGCTTTCTAACCCAAATTTGGTCATAGAAGCTCAAGCCTTAAAAGAAAAGTATGATTCTTATTGGCAACGTTTGGCAGATGAAAAAGCCGCCGCTGAAAAAGCTCGGCAAGATCAACTGGAAGCCGACATGAATGCCGCGCAAGCGCGCGTGAAGGCTTTTCAAGAAAGGCTTTTAACGCAATTAATGCCCTCGTTAAAGAATTTTAAGCAAAAGACAGATATTGCCGATTCAATTAATCAGTACAACGCGCAGGAAGTGCTTTTGGTTGATGCTAAAAATCGGTTGGAAATGCTTGCCAACAAACAAAATCAGGAGTTTGGCGATACCGAAATTATTGAAATTAATGCTGATTTAGAAAATTTTGAACCCCTGTTCCAAGATGTTGAGGCAAAACTGCAACAAATTTATATTTCTGATCTCAAAAAGCATGTGGCTCAAGATTATAGTCAAATTGCTCAAAAGCAAGCGCATGTCCAGAAAAAGGCTGTGAATTATAAATCTACTTTGAATGCGTACGTTATTCGCTTAAATCAATTAGAATCCAAGGTTGATTTGAAAAAAGATCCTCTTGCGGTTAATTTTGTTCAGCAAATTGAAGATGATGTTTCTTTGATTAAAAGTGACGCTGTCGCCGCTCAGGAGATTAGAAACATTGCCAAAGAAAGCACCGATGTCCCTACACTTGAGCAAAAGAAGGAACAAATAAACACTTTGTTAAAGCACACTTTAACAACTTTTGACGCCTTAAACGAATCGTTAAAAGGTTTGTTTGATTATGTTCAAAAGTTGGTTTATGTGGAAGAATACGGCGAAGTTCCGTCCGATAAAGACTTGCCTAAATGGACGCAACGAATCCAAATTATTGAAGAAGATTCTTCAGTTGAAAATCCGTTGCCCGAAGCACCCGTTGAGGAACAATCCGTAGAGCCAGAATCTGAGGTAACGCCTACGGAAGAACTTCAAGAAGAAAATATACCCGCTGACGAATCGCCCGCCCCTCAAGAAAAAACGCCCGCCCCCGCGCCTGAGGTTAAAAAGCTTCAAGAAATTATTGAATATGCCTCACCTGTGGCAACAAGTGGCTCTGTTTCTAAAAAGACAAAAGATTCAAATGCTGAAAAAGCCACGCCTAAAGATGAAAACACCAAACGGCTGTTGCGTCCGACATCGCGGAAATCGCTTATTTCAGGCGGCGTTATTAAAAAGAAATAAGCCACAATATGTTATTTAAAAAATTCTGATTAAATAAAAACCGGCTGTTGCTTTGTTTTAAAAACTGGATATATTGAAAGCATAATGTATCAATATTATTGGGAGTCTTCTTATGTTTTTCAAACCAGAAGTTTGTATTTTGCCTGTTGCCGGTCTTTCTACGCGTAATTTGCCGGCGACAAAGGTTCTGCACAAAGGGTTTTTAACCTTAAATAATCTGCCGATTATTCAATACGCTATTAATTGCTGTCGCGAGATTGGCGTTAAGGAAGTGATTTTTATTTATAGCGACCAATCATGCAAGCATCTGTTTGAAAAATATTTTGCGCCTTATCCGTGGTTGGAAGAACACTTGGAAAGCAAGGGCAAGCTTGATCTTTTGAAAGCGATGAAAGATATTATTCCGCAAGGTATGAAGTTTTCTTTTGCTGAGCAAAAAGAGCCTTTGGGCAACGGGCATGCTATTTTGATGGCCAAAGAGATTGTCGGTAAGCGCGATTTTATTGTGATGTGGCCCGATGATGTTTACATCAATTTTCATGGCGACGGCATCTTGAAGCAACTGTGCGACGTGTATCAACAAACTGGCGGTATGGTTGAAAATATTATGGAATTTCCGCGCGAACAAATGGTGCGTTACGGCGCACTGGTGGGCGCGGCGCGTGATGGGCGCAATGTGCGCGCTACTGGTCTTGTTGAAAAACCTAAGCTTGAAGAAGTGCCGTCTAATTATGCCAGCATGGGCCCTTATATTCTGCCAAACGTTATTATGGATATTTTGCCCGAGGTTAAAAAAGGCTCTAATGGCGAAATTAATCTGACTGATGCGATGAATTTGGCCACTCAACGCGGCGTTCCTTTGACCGGTGTTTTGTGCGATGCCGTGCGTTTGGATTGCGGCACAAATGATGAACTTGCCAAAGCAAACCTCAAGCTCTCGCTGATGATGAATCCTGATTTGCGCGCTTATGCCAAAAACATTTTAGACCACATGTTGGTTTAAATTAGCGTCTTAAAATGTTTTGAATCATTTGCGGCATATTTTTCTTTTGCTCGTTGATTAAAAAGTCTGCCACTTGTTGTTCTTCAGCCGTGGGCGGCGTGTTAATGCGCAGTTCATCATAAAAATCTCGCGCCGCACGATAATATTCCAGTGCCTTTGAAAGCGCGTTATGCCGATAAGCGTTCAAAGACATATTTTTGTAAGCGTTTGCCTTTTGATAAGCATAATTTGGGTTATCGGTTTGAATAATCTCCTGATATCTTTTTAATGCCTCTTCTTCATAAAAAGCCCTAAAATAAATATCCGCCGCCAAGTTTTCAGCCACCATATTTTGAGGATCTAGCTTGAGCGCTAATTCATAAGCTTTAAGCGCGGTTTTTTCGTTGTTTTGTTGCGCCAAAACACCAAAAACACACGCCTGATGCGAGGCTTCAGATAAATAAGATTCCCGTTCTTTTCCAGGGGCAAATTTTTCAGCATTTTCTATGTTTTGCTTCATGATTGTTTGCAACAGATTTAAGCAAATACGCGGATTACCGTCCGCCAATTCCGCAAGTGCGTCTTCTACTGGCGGCAATTGTTTTGCCACAATCAGCGCCTTTAAGGTATCTTCTTTTGCCAAGCTTAAAAAATCTGAAACCGCACTGACTAAATTTAAAACCTCATCTTCAGATTTATCTTGCCCAAACTTAAATTTAAGAATCTGCGCCACTTTAATTTGAGGAATACCGCGTGAAAAAAGATTAAGCACCAAGCCATACATATCTGACTTTTGACCACGCTTGGCATCAAACGCAAAGCCCTCAATTTCACCAACCGATTTTTCAAGCTCTTCTATGGTTGTCACGCGTTTTTCATTAATTTTATCAAGCTTTTTTTCTTGGCGACGTTTTTCATCTTCGCGGCGGCGTTTTTGAAACGCCTCCAATTCGCGCATTAAAGCGGCCTCAAGCTCAGCATCGTCACGTTCTTGTTGTAGAAGATTGTCATCATCTTCTTCCGTTTCTTCCTCAACATGTTGATGAAGTGTTTTTTGAGGAAAAATCATTGTAAAAATTATAAAAAAGATAAAAGGCATCAGCATACATGTCGCCAAAAGTATGTGCAAATGCTCTTTGGCAAGCATAAAGTCTTTAAAAGCGTCAAGCCACAACATCTTTTATCCTTTCGGTATTAATTTAATCCAAACAAATTAAAAAACCGTTATTAACTTTTTTTACCCCGCTTTTTAAGAGAAATCTTGGCGTGTTTTTTTGCAAAGCGCGACGCCTCGGCATAAAGCGGACGGCAACCTGCTTTTTGCGCCAATTCGCATGCCTTTTTTGCAAATTTCAAGCTCAAATTTTTATCATTATGCTCATGTAAAACCGCCCTCAAAAGATAAACGCGTGCCTCAAGCAAAGGCATTTTTTCAAGCCGCGCTTTTTTTAAGGCTTCTTGAAAGCAAGTTTCGGCTTGAGCCTGTTGTTGACGCGTCATATACAACACGCCCTTATATGCCGCAATTTTTGCCGCGCCCTTTTTATTTTGATTTTTTTGATAAATTTGTTCGGCATGCGCTAAAAAAAACTGTGCAACATCTAAATAACCAGCGGTCTTATAAGACTCAAAAAGCAAAATATCAGCTTCCGCCTCTTCTTCATCACATTGATGTTTATGAAACCAAGTCGCGCATTTTTGTGCTTTTTGGGCCGAATTTTTTAAATCGGTTTTTGAAAGTGCCTGATAAGCCTCAAACAAAAGGCGCAATTTTTTTTCAAACGGCGACAATTTTTTTTCAGGCAGGCGCGGAAAAATTTTCAAAAACCGATGAATATCTCCGTTAATATAACTTTCCCAAGCCGCCAAAAACAGTGTGGATTTATCCGAATTTTGCGGCAAGCGAATCGGCTTTTCCTTGTTTTGAAAAATATTTAAGAAAGGTTTCTTTTCCTTTAGGTAAGTCCATGCTTTTTCGGCGTTTTTTTCAAAAATATCTTGCAAAAGCTCTTTGCGTGTTGAAGGCGGCGCTTTCAAGATTATATCTGCCCATTGCAAAAAAGCATATTTTGAAATAAGCTCTTTGTTCTTTTTTTGCAAAGCCGCGTTTAAGGCGTTTAAAAGCCTTGCCTTAAGTATTCTATAAAACACATAAAGCATCAAAACGCTTAAGGCTATTGCCGCCAAAAAGAAAAAAATGATAAAATATGCCATGACATTTACACTAAATTTATTTTTTAGAAATTATAATGTCAAAAAATAAAAAAATGCAAAGGAATTTTACAATGTCTATTACAAAATTGAAGCCCGAACAACTTTATCGCAAATGCGATCCGTCCAAATTTGACTTTAACTCTACGGCAGACTTGGAAGAAAGGCTCTCCGCTTTGGGGCAAGACAGAGCCATCAGCGCGGTGGAGCTTGGGATTAACATTAAGTCAAAGGGGTATAATCTGTTTTGTTTTGGACCTGAAGGCACGGGCAAAATGAGCCTTGTTAAGCGCATATTGGAAAAAGAATCCAAACAGCGCCCTACGCCTGACGATTGGGCTTATGTTTATAACTTTGAGGAAAATCACAAGCCAATTGCGTTACATTTTCCCGCTGGTCAGGCCTCTGATTTTGCAAAAGACGTTGATGATCTTATTGAAACACTTAAAGATACGCTTCCTTCTTTGACAGAAAGTGAAGAATATAAAACAACCGTTCAGATTATTCATCAAAAATACAAGGCGAAAAAAGACGATTACATCAAAATTTTACAAAAAAAAGCCAAAGGGAAAAGCGTTTCGCTCCTGCACATGCCGGTAGGTTTGGTTGTCGCGCCGATTAAAGACGGCGAAGTTTTAAGTCCGGAGGCCTTTGATCAACTAAGCCCTCAGGAAAAGCAAAAAATTAGCGAAGATCTTAACGTGATGCAAGCCGAAATTGAAAACACTTCGCAAAATATGCCCCGTTGGGAAGAAAAACAAAAAGAAGAAATTGAGGCGCTTAAAGAAAAAATGGCGCGCCTTTTGATTGCCGCGCCCATTGATGAGTTGCGCAAAAAATATAAAGCTTTTAAATGCGCGTGTGATTTTTTGAGATCACTTCAAAAAAATATTTTGGACTCTCTTGACGAGTTTTTACCCGCGCCAGACCAAACCCCCAACACCAATGAAGAAGACCCTTTAAGCCTGCTTTTAAGCCGTATGAACAAAAACGAAGAAGATAAATGGGCTAAGTTTAAGGTGAATGTGATTGTTAAAAATCAGCCTGATGCCGGCGCGCCAATTGTTTTGCTTGATCACCCAACTCAGGGGAATTTGGTTGGCAAAGTGGAGCGCATTCAGCAATACGGCGCTTTGGTCACTGACTTTACGCTTATTAAGGCCGGCGCTCTTCATCAGGCGAACGGCGGATTTTTGCTCATTGACGCGCGCAAACTTTTGGTTCAGCCTTTTGCTTGGGATTCGTTAAAACGCGCTTTGGCTTCAAAATCTATTAAGATTGAAACCCCCGGCGATGAAACCTCCTTTACAACTATTTCGCTTGATCCAGAGCCTATTCCGTTAGATGTCAAAGTTATTTTAACCGGCGATGAAGAGCTTTACGAGCTCTTATCAGAGCGTGATCCTGATTTTTCTGATTATTTTAAGGTTGAGGCCGATTTTGGCATGGTTATGGATCGCACTGAAGAAAATGAAATTGAATACGCCAAGCTTATTGGTTCGCTTTCCAAGAAAAAGAACATCCGTTCCTTAAACAAGCAGGCTGTCGCTAAAATTATTGAGCATGCCTCGCGTTTGGCAGATGATTCTGAAAAACTAACCGCGCACATTACCTCTATTGGCGATTTATTGCGCGAGGCAGATTATTGGGCGAGCAAGTCTAATGCCAAGCAAATTGGCAAAAATCACGTCATTCAGGCGATTGAAGCTCAAATTTATCGTTCAGATCGCATTAACAAAGCTATGCTGGAACAAATTGACAAAGGCACGATTTTAATGGACGTGAAAGGCGAGCGCGTGGGGCAAATTAACGGTTTGGTCGTTTATAACTTTTCGCGCAATTCTTTCGGCAAGCCGGCGCGCATTACAACGCAGGTTCGCATGGGTAGCGGCGAGTTTGTGGACATTGAGCGCGAAATTGAAATGAGCGGCCCGATCCACACCAAAGGCGTTTTGATTTTGCAATCGCTTCTTTCTAACCGTTTTGCTAAGCGCAAACCCTTATCGCTTTCGGCTTCCATTGTGTTTGAACAATCTTATGGCGGCGTTGACGGCGACAGTGCGTCTTCTACCGAATATTATTGCTTGCTTTCAGCTATTTCAGGACTTCCTATCAAGCAAAGCATTGCCGTCACAGGTTCTATTAATCAGTTTGGCGAAGTTCAGCCGATTGGCGGTGTCAATGAAAAGATTGAGGGCTTTTTTGAAGTTTGCAAATATAACGGTTTAACCGGCGAGCAAGGCGTTGTTATTCCGCGGACAAACGTTTCAAACCTGATGCTTAAGGAAGAAATTGTGGAGGCTGTCCAAAACAATATGTTCCATATTTGGGCGGTAGATACCGTTGATGACGGTATTGAGATTTTGACAGGTGTGAAAGCTGGCAAGCTTGATAAAAACGGCAAATATCCCAAAGGCTCGGTCAACGATTTGGTTCAAAAGAGCTTGGACGATTATTACCGCTGTTATGTTCACTTTGTTCAAGAAACGCACGGCGTGGTGCAATCATAATCAGTCGCCCAAAAAATTATTAATCCGCTCGGTTAAGTATTGTTCATAATCTTCGGAGGCTTCTATCAAATTTTGCGGATTAGCAATTTTTTGATAACCCAAGCTTTGCCCGTCCTGCACCTTAACCAGCACCACCGAAAGCGGCGCGCTTAAATTATAAGCGTTGATGAAGTCGTATTCTTCATCGTTTTGATAATCTATCACAAAAAGACTGTATTTGCCCGCGTAATACTGATTATAAATTTGTTCTGTCAGCGCAATTGTTTCAGGGCATTGATAGCACTGATTTCCATTATAAAAAATGTAAATGATTGATTTGTTTTTGTTGCCGTCTTGAGCCGCAAAATACTCGTTTAACGGCTGATTAGGCGCAAAATTGCCCTCAAAAGCCGGTTGCGCCCATACTGAAACATAAACCAATGCCACCAAAACAAATGCCAAAAAAAGTTGCTTCATTTTCCCTCCGCTTTTAGATAAGCGGGGAGCAGGCAGCTTTCAACCATTCGGCTTCATTTTTATCCATATAAGGGGCTAAACAACGCCATACATTTTGATGATAATTGTTCAGCCATTCCCGTTCCCCGTCACTCAAGAGGTATGGATTGACGAGCTTTTTATCAATAGGAATTAAGGTTAGGTTCTCAAACTTTAAAAAGCCCTTCTGCTTGGCGGTCACGCTATAAACCAAATTTTCAAGACGGATGCCGTATTTATTTTCCAGATAATACCCCGGCTCTATGGATGTGACGTAATTTGCATTCATGTGTGAGGTGGTATTGAGATTCATGTTAAAGGGACCTTCATGCACATTTAAAAAATACCCTACGCCGTGCCCCGTGCCGTGGCTATAATCTTTGCCCTCTTGCCACATAACCGATCGTGCCAAAACATCAAGCGACCGCCCTGACGCATTTTCAGGGAAAACCGCCGTGGCAAGCCGAATATGCGCTTTTAAAACCAACGTGAAATCGTTTATCATCTGTTTTGAGGGCTTACCAATAGCAATTGTACGCGTCACATCTGTTGTGCCGTTTAAGTATTGTCCGCCGCTATCTAAAAGCAACACAGAATTTTTTTCCAACGGTTCATTTGTTTTTTTAGAGGGCTGATAATGCACAATCGCGGCATGCGCCCCTGTCGCGGCAATGGTGGCAAAGCTTTCAGACACAAACAAAGGTCTTTTCGCGCGAAATTCATGCAGTTTTTCAACCACGTCAAGTTCTGTGAGCTTATTTCTCTTTTGTTGATGAAGCCAATACAAAAACTTTGTCACAGCAATACCGTCTTGCAAATGCGCCTCTTGATAACCTTTCAGCTCCGTTTTGTTTTTGGTGGCTTTCATATTTAAAAGCGGATTAAAAAACAATCTTCTAAAGTTTATACCTTTGACCATGTCAAGCATTTTTTGGGGTGTGGTGTCAGGGTTATACAAAATGGTTTTGCCTTTGTATCGTTCTAAAACTTTTTTAAGCGCTTTCATCGGTAATATTATGCCAAACCCTTGAACATCATCGGCAAAAAGCTGAACGCCGCCTTGGCGGTTTAACAAGGCATAAGCTCTTAAAACCGGTGTATAAGGGAGCAAAACTGAGCGCAAATTGCATAGCCACGAAACATCATCAGCCGCTGAGATAAGCAAAGCATCAGCCCCTTGGAGCAAAGATTTTGCAACGCTCTCACATTTTTCTTGAGCGCTTAGTTTTGTATATTTTAAGTCGTGCTGATAAACCTTTGACGGTGGCACAGGCACTGAGGGCAAAACTTCTTCAGCCGGTTTAAGCCCGATTTTACCAGCATAAAACGACACGTCTGATGCCGAAACACACCATGGATTATAGCAAAGTGTTTTGATTTTGTTATTGGCGCAAAGCGTGACAACATCTACCGTAAAGCTTTGGCTGTCTACGACCGTTATTTTTTTGCGCTTTGTTTCAAGACGCGCCTGAATAGCATAACGTCCGTCAACCAAAAGCCACGCTTTGGAAGGCGTCACAAGAAGCACGCCCGCCGAGCCTGTAAAGCCAGTAAGTTCTAAAATTTTGTTTTCAGAATCTAAAATATCTTGATTGAGGAACATATTATCATGCGTTACCAAAAAGGCCTGTAACCCTCTTTGTCTTAATTTAAGTTGAAATTCCGCTAATTTCATTTTTTCCTCTCAATCAAAAGGGCATGCCAATGATCTAGGTGCCACTTTTTTTGAACACGCAAGCCTTGCTCTTTATAAGCGTCTGCCACCCAATCTTCCTGTCCGTCAATAAAGCCTGACAACACGGCATGACCGCCAACTGACAGGCTGTCTTTAAGGGCTTGCGACATATCTATTAAAGGGCGCGCCAAAATATTTGCTAAAATAATGTCATAAGGTTTGTTTTGAAGGACCTCAGGCGTATTAAAACCATCGCCGCAAGCGGTTTGGATGTTTTTTGAAACGCGGTTTAACGTGGCGTTTTTAGTTGTGACGCGCACGGCCTCGGGGTCAATATCCGCCGCCATAATTTTTGGTTTATCCGCACGCCATATTTTTGCCGCCGCCACTGATAAAATGCCCGTACCTGTGCCCATATCCAAAATTTGCGCGTGCTTTGCCCCTAAATCAAACAAATAACTTAAAGCATTAAGGCACAAGCAAGTTGTTTGATGATTAGAGCCAAAAGCTGTTGCCGCATTAATCTTAAGCACAATGTTTGTGGTATCTTCCGGCTTTTCATCGGCGCTACAAACATAAAACCGGCCTGTTTCAAAGCTATCAAAAGAGGCAACCGCGTTATTGAGCCAATCTTCCTCACGTAAAACTTTAATTTGATAGCTTGGCAACTCAATATGTTGTTTAAGAGCGGCACTCTCCAGCTTTTTTGGCGAAAAGCCTGTTAAAGCATAGCCAACCCATTGAGATTTGCCCTTCGCAACATAGTTACACACCACCACATCAAAAAAATTTTCCAAAAACAATTTTACCTTGATGGGCAATCGGTATGAAGGGTTAAACTCTACTAAAATGCAATCTGATGTCTTATTTTCCATTTTCGTTATCTTTTTGTTTACCAAATTAGTTTATAACATACTTAAATTGAAGTTTAAACCTTATTTAAGAGATTATGCCAATGAAAAAATTGATTACCGTTGCGACTCTTTGTTTTTTAACCGCTTGTGTTTATGCCGGCGATGTTAATTTTATGCCGTCTAGAAATAAAGTCTTTTCTTTTTGGAACACCACGAAAATCCGCTTTTATGATAAAGATACGGAACGTTCGCTGGCTTCTGTTCAGGAAGTTACGGAAGAAAACGTTGAACATGGCGTTGTTCAAACCGTGCAAACAGGTGGTTTAATGGCATCAGCTCAGACAAACCGCACCAGCACTTATGAATTTGAAGTGCTTAAAGCCAACAAAAAAGCTGTTTTGAACTCCACATATTCGCCTTTCTTTATTGAAAAAGACAAGTTTTATAGACCCTTCGGCGAAGTCAAAATTAACGATGAGGCTTATATGCTGGTTAAGCAGAAAAACAACGGCGATATTTTAATTGTTGCCGGCGATGGGCAAATTTATAATCATATCGGGCGCATGGTTGATGGTCGTTTGGCGATTTTGAGATCAGATATTTTTATAGAGCCTGAAGATGTCCGTTTATCGCCTGCGGTTGAAACCGTAACCGATGTTGAAAACAATGTCGGCGGATTTGAGCTTTATTATGCTGGTCTTGAAGATGATGAAATGACTTTCTCTTATTCCACACTCGGACCGGACGGTGAAACGGAAACTTATAGCTTTCCGGTTGATGAGCGCTTTGTTGAAATTGAAGACTTAGCCTTTGAAGTTTTAGAAGTTGATTATAACAACATCACTTTTGTCTTGAATTAAAAATTTTCACACAAAAAAACAGCGTTCCCGTAAGGGAGCGCTGTTTTATTCATAGTAATAGTTTGGCTCAGAGCCGCCCTTTGTAGGCGGCCTTTTTGTTGGGCGAAGTCCAATGGCCTCGTTTGAGACCAAAAACCCAACCCACGGTAACGTCTGCAAAGACGTTACTCTTCGTCACGTTCCAGAACGCGTCTGGAATAACTTTGACGCCGGCGCGCACCACGAAGGCGTGCGGCTTGGCAAAGTTATTGTGACGATACTCAAGCCCGCCTCCAAAGGCGAGTCCTGAGCCTTTATGGTCAACGTACCTCACGTACTGTTGACCATCGCCGTCGGTTACATTATCAACCAGCTGTTTATGCTGGTCAAAAATGTAGCCTACCTCCCCGAAGAGGGAGAGGCAGTGCCGCCACGGCTTGGGATAAATTACATTCACGTGCAGGGCCGCATTGGCCATGTACGTGAAGAATTTATCCCCGGAGTCTATGGACTCCTTATTCAGGAGCCTATAGGATACTCCGGTTGACACCCGATACGACAGGTGTTTCCCGTCGTATCGGAAGCCAACGAAGGCTTCCGGCGAGAAGTGATCCTCGCGGGAGATGTAATTCCCGCCGAGATCAACTTCTATGCCGATACCGGTGACCTTGGATATTTCCAAGATCTCGCCGTTATCGGCGAACCGAACAACCTGGAAATATTCCTTGTTGTTCAGTTTCTTTGCGTAATCCACCACCGTGGGGTGGTAGGTTACGCTGTCTTTTACGGCCACCGTGTCCGCGACGGCAGCTGTGAGGCTGTCGGTGGTGGAAACGGTGGCATTAGCCGGAACTATAGCCGCGGAAAAAAGGGCGGCAGCAAATAAGAAAAGACTATTCTTTCTCATATCTGTGTTTTTTTTATTTTTTTATTTATTCCCGATTATTGTTTTACTTCAAGCACACCGTCGGGTTCCCGTTGTGTTGAATAATAAGTTCACCGCTTTCGCCAAAGCTGTAGCTATAGTCGTTCATATAAACGCTATAGTTACCACCTCTCCAGCCCCAGATCTTAAGATCAAAGGACGGGACGATGGCTTTCTTACTACCATTTTCATAGTAGTAAGCGCCCTTTGCTTCGTCGCGAGCGACAGCCGGACGCCAGCAGTTGCCATTCCACCAAGCACTGTTGTACTCTGTGGAATAGTTGCCGGTTACGAAATTTCCCGAGAGGATAACCTCAAGGGTTATTTCATCGTTTAAACCGACAACGCCACACACTGCGCCGTTTGATGTCGTCAGACACCATGCTTTAACAGCATAATGTCCACCGACATTATCGGCGGGAGCAGCGGATACGGCAAACCCCTTAATTTCACCCCATTCAGCCGGCGTGTTCTTTTCAAACACTTTCGGCTGCTCTTCCTCCTGTTCAGAAGGAGTGGGATTAACCTGTTCCGGATCTTTCTCCGGTTCTACAGGCGTAACGTCAACGACGGGGTCGTCGTTGTCGTTATCTTTATCGGAGTCGTCGCCAGTGGCGGGTTCGTCGCCAGCGGGGTCGTCGTCAGACGGCTCGTCAGCGGGGTCGTCGTCGCCAGTGGCGGGTTCGTCGCCAGCGGGTTCGTCAGACGGCTCGTCAGCGGGGTCGTCGTCGGAATCGTCGGGATTGAGGTCAGGCACATCCGGTGTTACCACCGTGGTGTCTTTCGGCTCGGGTTGAACCGAGTCGTTTCTTTCCACGAGAAGAACTCGTGAGAAAGAAATTTCTACCTCTTTTTCTTTGGTTTCTAACTCTATACCGTTTTCACGGTAAACGTTGATAATAACATTCAAATTTACATGAATGTTATTCACCAAAGAATCTTCTGTTTCATCCTCAGAGCAATCCATGCCCAAGAATGAAACTTCGGAAATCTCGGCGTATCCGAGGGTGTCCTCACCAAGGATACCCTTTTCATTTTTTACAGACACCTTAATGGTATCTGCGTCAAACGAAAAAGCATATTCCCGGTTGGATTTCCTCAACTCCAGTCCGCCCTCTTTAACAGAGGTGGTATCCAGAGCCGAGGCGCTCTCCTCGGTTTCAACGACTCCCAACTCCTCGCGGTTGGATACATACCGAGTTGCCGGTACGTTCCAACTCATGACAGAGTTGGTGGCCACCCGACGCTCAGTCGCGTCGGCGGAGGAGGAACTCAACTCCACAACGTTGAGTTGCTCAACGTTGAGAGTGGAGTCTTCTATTTCAACTCCATACGAGAAGCTCGTACGGAGAAGAATAGAATTCTCCTCTACCACCGTGTCGCGTTGTGCAGGCACAGCGATGGTTTCCAATTGTCCTCCCAACCCCTCCGAATCCACGCAAGAGGTCATTCCAAAAGCCGCAATAAAAAGGCTGGCGGCTGCGATTAAGTAACTTTTTGCTACTTTTTTCATAACTTTTGTTTTTATTTATTTTTTATTTTTTTTATTTTAAAAAAACACCGCATATGAAAAATCTTTTCATTCTTGATAATAATAAGAATAAAAGCATACATAATAAGATGTTTACATTTTTAATGTACCATATTTTAAGCTCCCTTGCAACAAAAAAATGCATTCCAAATGCATTTTGTCGTATTTTTTGGCAAAAAGTCATAAAAATGCCTTTTTGCTTAGCGTTCTTCTCCCAACGTTATCCTGAGCTTTGACGCGATAGCGTCATTCGCGAGGAATCCAGGAAAAAAGTAGCTAATTTATTGTCCTGGACTCTTCGGACTAAAGTCCTCAGAGTGACGATGAGAGGGGTGTCCTGGACTCTTCGGACTTTCCTGCTCCTAAGTTTTGCGCTTAACACAAAGCCTACGGAAAAGAACGTTTCGGGATCTCATAAAGAGATGCTGAAACAAGTTCAGCATGACAATTTGATTTGTTTTTCGTGGATGTTTTGCCTTTTTGCTTAGCGCTCCCTTTCGGGTTCAAGTCCCACTGTTTACCAATTTTTTAACCCCCTATCTATGCAGATAGGGGGTTAAATGGTGTCTTGCTCCTAAGCTTTGCGTTAATATCGCAAAGCTAACTCGCTTCGGTCACCGCTCTGTAACGCTTGCAT
>CANPYS010000007.1 GCA_947588655.1 uncultured Alphaproteobacteria bacterium
GGCACAGTAGTTTGGATATTTTTTATGCAGATATTCACTTTTAAAGCCTGTACCCCGTAATTTGAAAAAGAGCCAAATTTAACGAAGTTTTCCATAAACTTTTCCTCTTTAAAGGATATAAGATGCGTAAAAATTTTTTCAAGGGACACAAAAAAATCTTGATTTTTGACAAAATTATGCTATTCTTTGACCATTATAAGGAAAAAAAATCATGTCAATGGTACATAGTCAAGATAAAGAAGATACAAGAATTGTATTTATCGGCGGTTTGAACAATGATCGCATTGGGGGAAACTGTTGCATTGTTGAACACTTAAATAAAGGCAAAAAAGCCGTGCGCCTGATGTTTGATGTTGGGTCTATTTTTCCGCCGCAAGAATCGGGGTTTAGCGTGGCTTTCCCGAATATGGAAGAATACTTTGATAAAGAAGATGCACAGGGCGAGATTATAAAAGCCAAAAAGCCCATTGATTTTTTGTTTATCACGCATGCGCATGAAGATCATATTGGCGCCTTAATCAACTATGTCAAAATGGGTTACAAATTGCCCCCAATTAAAACGGGGCAGTTTACACGTAATTTTATCCGACTAGCTTTTAAGCGCGCGGGACTTGAAGCTCCACTTATTGAAAAGCTTAAAAATCGCGATTTTATTTCATTTAATAAAGATATTTATGTTGAAACTATGAATATGAGTCATAGTATTGTTGATTCTTTAGGCTTTCATATTTTATCATGTCATCAAAAAGCGCCTTATGCTTCCATTTTGCACAACGGCGACTTTCTTACCGAAGAATCCATGCCTGTGGGCAATGCTTTTAACATGGATGCATACTTAGACCTTTTATTGCGCAAAGCCACGCCGACAACGGTTTTACTTTTAGATTCCACCTCAACCGTTCCCTACAGTTCAAAGCGGATTGGTTTTGAACAAGCGGTTAAAAATACGCTAGAGGTTGTTCAAAAGCATTCCGATAAAAAATTAATTATTTCGCCAGTCATTTCGCGCAGTGTACAAAACATTGCTATTGATATAAATGTTGCGCGTGCCCTTAAAACAAAGGTTTGTTTTGATGGTCAATGGCTTTTGCTTGTTAAAGAAGCCCTCAGTTTAAGCAATTATAAGGACTTTGACGATGTTTTATATAATGGGTCGTTGCAATCTTATATGAGCGATAAATCTATACCCCTAAAATACATTGTATGCACGGGTGCTTTTGCACAGGGTCTTGAAAATTATGAAAACAACCTCGGCATTGACGAAACATCGCCAATTCCAATGTCATCAGCAACCAAAATGGCGCTTGATTTGCACCCCTTTGTTCGTATAGGTAAAGACACGCTTGTCCTAGCGCGCCAACGCATTATTGATGAAATCAACGGTAAAACCGGTCCTAAAATGCTTCAAATGATGGCCTCTCAAGGCGCAACCGTTGTTATTACGCCGTGCGGTCGCAAAATTGGCAATTTTGAAGAGGTTCAAATGCAAGATTCAGGGCATATCAACGCCGAAGCCATGAAAGATTTTTTAGCAAAAGTCAAGGCGCAAGTTTTCAATGCAATTGTCGTGCCCATCCACGGCAACCCCGAACAATGCCAAAACACCAAGGATATTGCCGATTCTATTAAAATGAGAACATGCATTGCCACCAATGAAGACATCTTAAAAATAGGCTTCAGTTCGGTAACGCCTGTTAAAAATCCAAAAAGCATATCTTGGATTGCCACAAAAATAGTTTTACCCTCCCCAACTTCAGAATATCAGGATTTGCCACCTGAAGGCGTAACCGAATTTTGGGAAGTTGATAAAGATACTTATGAGCCGATTAGAAAAATCTGCATTGTACCGAATTTTGGTAATCAAAAGCCCTCAGATGCAGATTATCAAAAAAACTACCGAATAGAGTTAAATGATGAACGAATTTCTCGGTTTAAAAAACAACAAGAGCAAAAAGATCAGAAAAAACGGAAAAAATGGGTAAAAAATGAAAATCGCGTGTACAAATATCCGCGATCCAAAGTCCTTACAGAGGCATTTTTAAAGCGCTATAAAAAAGATTTTGGTAAAAATTAGCATATAATTTTGCTGTTTTAACAATTAACGCTAAAAATTAAGCACTAAAATTTATTTGTTCAGCATAATCCTTCAGTTTTTGAGCGCTCACACGCAATAAGGCGCGTTCTTCCTCATCAAGTGGCGGGTACAAAACGCGTGACACCCCGTCTTTATTAATAATGGAAGGCAACGACAAACACACATTTTTAACGCCCTCAACATCTTCATGAAAGCTTGAAACCGTCAAAATAGCATTCTCATTGGTGCCTATCGCCTGACAAATGCGCGTTAAACCACCCGCAATACCATAACAGGTGGCGCCTTTGCCTTCAATAATGCGATAAGCAGCATTACGAACTTTATCATCAATCAGGGCTTTAATTTCAGGGGTTATTGGGCAGTCAAATTCTTTGGCAATTTGCCCAATCGGGAGAGTGCCGGCATCGGCGTTTGACCATGCCAAAACCTCACTATCACCATGTTCGCCCAAAACATGAGCGTGAATAGACTTTGAAGAAATCCCAAAATGTTCACCCAAAAGCGTTCTAAACCGTGATGTATCTAAAACTGTGCCACTGCCAAAAACGCGATTTTTTGGTAATTTTGAAAGTTTGAGCGTCAATGAGGTCATAATATCCACAGGGTTTGTCGCCACCAGCAAAAAGGCATTAGGCGCGGCATCAACGGCTTGCGACACAATACTTTCAAAAATAGCGGCATTGCGCGCCATGAGGTCAATCCGCGTTTCGCCAGGGCGTTGATTAGCGCCAGCTGTAATGATAATAACATCTGCGCCCTTCAAATCTTGATAAGAGCCGGCATAAACCTTGCTTGCATAAGCAAAAGTGGTGGCATGCGTGATGTCTAAAGCCTCAGCTTGGGCTTTAGCGGTGTTTGTATCAATCAAAATCACTTCGCGCGCCACACCGCGCATCACAAGCGCAAATGCAGTTGCACTGCCCACAAAGCCCGCGCCGATAATCCCGATTTTCATTCTTTTTCTCCTCTTTTACTCAAATTTTAAAGCTATATAAGTCCGATTTTTATAAAAACAATTCATTTTATACACTTTTTATAAGTTTTATTTCAAACCAATTTTTGCGAATTTTCAAGGGCTTATTAAAATATAAACTCTTTTTTTAGGGGCAATTTTAAAAAAAAGCTTGTCAAAAGGCATAAAATTGTGTAGCTATCAAAGCAAGGCCTTAATCGGTCTGAAATTTGTTTTAATTTTTTTGAGGTTTAAATACATGACTGATACCGCAAATCGCGTTAAAAAGATCGTTGCTGAACACCTTGGTGTTGAAGAATCTAAAGTGACTGAGAACGCCAGCTTTATTGATGATTTAGGTGCTGACAGCTTGGATACTGTTGAGTTGGTTATGGCATTTGAAGAAGAATTTGGTTGCGAAATCCCTGATGACGCGGCTGAAAAGATTCTGACCGTAAAAGATGCTATTGACTACCTTTCAAAGAATGCGTAAGTCTTGTGGCTTAAATGAAGTGAGAGAACTCGCTGCTATCAGGCGAGTTTTTTCTTATAATTGTTTATGGTAAAGGTTTTTGAATATGAGAAGAGTTGTCATCACGGGTTTAGGTGTCATTTCGCCTTTAGGACGTGGCGTTGAGCATAACTGGAAGAGGCTTTTAAACGGCGAGTCCGGCATTAAAAAGATTGAGGATATTGACCTTAAAGACATTCCGGTGCGCATTGCCGGTCGGGTGCCTTGGGGCACTGAAGAGGGCGAATTTAATCCAGATACCGTCTTGCCGCCCAAAGATCAAAAGAAAAATGATAAATTTATTCTTTACGGCCTTGCCGCCGGCTCAGATGCTATTCGCGACAGTGGTTACATACCGCAAACGGAAGAAGAAAAATATCGTTTTGGGGTTATGATGGGCTCCGGTATTGGTGGTTTAGAAACCATTTACGAAAATTCGCTCGCTTTTCATGAAACAGGCATTAAACGGATTTCGCCATTTTTTATTCCGGCATCGCTGATTAACCTGATTTCAGGCAATCTTTCCATTATGTTTGGCTTAAAAGGCCCCAATCACGCTTGCGTAACGGCTTGCTCAACAGGCACGCATGCCATTGGCGACGCCGCTCGTATGATTGCGATGAACGATGCTGACGCGATGGTTGCCGGTGGTGCGGAATCGGCTGTAAATGTTTTAGGTTTGTGCGGGTTTGCCCGTATGAAAGCGATTACGGCAGATTTTAACGACACGCCGGAAAAGGCATCACGCCCTTGGGATAAACATCGTAGTGGCTTTGTCATGGGCGAAGGCTCTGGCGCCGTGGTGTTGGAAGAATTGGAGCATGCCAAAGCGCGTGGCGCTAAAATTTATGCTGAAGTGGTGGGTTACGGTCTTTCAGGCGATGCTTATCACATTACCGCCCCTTCGGGTGACGGCGCGTATCGCGCGATGAAAATGGCGGTTGAAAAGGCAGCGCAATGTGGTGTGACACTTGATGACATCAACTATATCAACGCGCACGGCACATCAACACCGGCAGGCGATGTCGGCGAGGCTTTAGCGGTCAAACGTCTGTTTGGCGATAAAATCAAAAATGTTTCCATGTCGTCCACAAAATCAGCCATCGGGCATTTGCTTGGTGCGGCTGGTGCGGTTGAGGCGGTTTATACCACCTTGGCGCTACGTGATCAAATCTGCCCGCCGACACTCAACTTGGAAGAAGTGGAAGACGAGGTTGCAGATATGGATTTGGTGCCTCTTAAAGCCAAAAAACGCGAGATTAAGGCCGCTATGTCCAATTCGTTCGGATTCGGTGGCACAAACTCAAGCTTAATCTTAAAAAAATATATTGCATAAGTCATCTTGTTGCAAAACAACCCCATACATTTGAGATGTATGGGGTTTTATTTAAAATCAAGAAATTATTTAAATACACCCATGTAAAAAAATGCTTGACATTTTCTATCGTTGTATTATACTAATATTTGTTATAGTACTTAACTTTAAATTGTTAACGTACGCGCTTGGTGCGGTACAACCAACCCATCAAGTATCTTAGTTAAGGGGCGGAGAACAAGATGACAACGGGGGTCACCCTATTCTGAGACGTTCTTCCGCCCTTTCTTTTTACTCCTTTTATTCTTTTGTACTGAACTTTTTTTCTAACAATCCCAAACTTGTTCCTGCATCTTATTAATACGTTTTCAGAACAATTTTGGAATGACGATTCGGAAAGTTTTCTTGTTACAAAAAAACGCGCCTTGGAGGGCGCGCTTTTTATTGTGAGCTGTCATTAACGACCGTCGTTGCCATTATTAATCGGAGGAACATGGCCACCGTTGCTTGGCGTTGGCTTTTCCGGCTCTTCTGTGGTCTTAGCAGTTTTCGCAGCAGTAATTCGTTCTTTAGCCGAATTAATCAAACCTTGTTTATCAGGGTTTATTTCAACTCCTACCACATTAGCATTCAAAGCTTCATCATCTTCAGCTCTGTTTCGTTTAATACGCGCTCTCCTTTCTTTTCTCTCTTCTTCTACTTTTTGTATTTTTTTATCCAATTCTTCAATATCAGAAGATATGCTATCCGCCATATCAGGACGAACTTTGCTAATTACATTTAAAGTTTCAATGAGGGCTTTGCCAACATCTGCCTGGTTTATACGTGACCTTAGATTTTTAGGATAAAGATCAGGAGCCATAAACTCATAAGCGTAACCTGCAAGTTCCGGATTAACTTGGACAGCCTTACCTGCAAATTTAAAAGCCTCTATCGTTCTACAATTTTCATACACAATTGGGTTATTAAAAGAATCTTTTACAAGTTCAAAGGCTTTTGTTTCAAATTTTGGATCAACTTTGATAATCTCAACCAAAGTGTCATAAGCGGCTCCATATGAATATTCGTTGTTTTCATCTGATTTCATCAGGTTTTCTACCTCTTTTATCACTTTCGGCGCAGTTTGCGGTTCAGCCTTTACAAGATTACCCATAAATCGGTATTGAGCTGTCAGAATATAGCTACTTTCTTCAATAGGATTGAAGTTTTCTTTGGCAAGTTGTTTAATTTCCGGCGCAAATTCAGGATGATTCCGCATGATATTACTTAAAATAAACATAGATCTTTGATCACAATGTTGGCAGCGGATTTCCTCATCGGAATCTAGCAATTTATTTTCCTTAATAAGATTGATAAGGTCTTGAGCGTCTTCTTTATCTAGTTTGAGTGCCAATGGGGCTAAGTCGCATAAAACTTGAAAAGAATCATATTCATAAGAGTTATCATAGAAATAATTGAAATCTTGTTTCAATTCCTGATATTTTTCTTTTATCTCTTGAGGGGTTAATTTATTTAATTCTTCCATTTCTTCATCAACAGTACTCATTGTTTTTCTCCTTGTTTGCTATGTTAACCTGATGTACTCAGGTATCTAATTTAAACGTACTATATTTTTGAAGATTTGTCAATAATTTTTATTAAAGGAAAATCAAGTACTTATTTTTTAAAAATGTTCAAAAAATGCACAAAAAAACGTACATTTTCTTGAGATGCTTCTTATATGTATTTGATTTTGCTTGTTATTTTAAATCGTTCTTTTCCCCCCCCCCCGCCGAATCGTCATTTTAAAATCTATCCGAATCGGCAATTTGTAACAACTTTTTCATTATTTTTAACCTTTTTTTGTCACACCAAGGAGTTTACTCCGTAGAGTCCAGAACACCCCTCCACTATCACTCTAACACCCGAAGGGTGGAAGAGTCCATGACAACAAATTAGCTAATTTTTTTCCACCTGAATTCTTCGGCAATAAATTGCCTCAGAATGACAATTTTTGAGGGGTTTCAGAGTGACGAACGGCGGCAACCGCCCCTTTTGCACCCAAGCCAAGGAAAAGCGGATAGCGTGCGCAGATAGAGCGAAAAACAAAGCGGTCAAAATTCTAGTGTACATAAATAGTACATTAATTTTGACCGTTCTGCAGTTTTTCGCTCTAGATGCCAGCGATAAGCATTCCCAAGCCTAGGAAAGGCGGAGAGTGGTGCAGATAGCGTGGCTTTTGGGGCAAAAGTACCGCAACGTACAAAGACGTACGTGAGGACACTTTTGCCACAAAAACTGCGCTAGATGTGCCGCTATACGCATTTCCTTTCAACCAACAACTGGGCGGCGTCAGCCGTTAGGGAGTCAACTTTCTTCAACATTTTGACCTCTTCCGGTCGCCCTCGTAAAATGAGTTTAACCTGATTTTCGCCGGTCAGACCCCATCTTTTGATATAATCTAAGGTCAGAGCGGGAAAATCCCTGTTTAAGAAAGCGGTTTCAGCTTCATCTATCAGCCAATACAGCGATGTGTATAGCTTCAAGACTTCTTCCGTTTCTTTTTTTGCAAGCAAGGTTTCAGCTTGGCTTGCCATACGAAATTCGCGGATATACGCGATTTTTTCTTCTTGAGAAGCTTTTTTAAGAAATTTAATTTCTTCAGCTTCCGTCATTTTTTTAATTTCCATAATTATTTAAATGAATAATATTATTTGTAAGCTTATTTTACAAAAAGCGCCCGTTTTGTCAAGTTATTTGTTCAAAATTGTTTATGCCACTTAAAAAATTGTTTTATTTGCTTTTGAATTACTTTATATTGAGAGCAAAAAACAAAAGAGGATTATCAAATATGAAAAAATATTTTCTTTCACCTTTCTTTACGCCTGTGGCATTCAGCCTATGCTGGGGCGTTATGCTTGCAATTGTTTTGCTTTTCTTTCCGGAATACAAGTTCAAAATAACCGAAGACGGGCAAATTTTAGAATTTTTAACAAATCTTGGCTATATTTCCATGCTTGCCGCTTTGCTTATTTTAAGCAAAGACTTTTCAACAAAAATGACGGATTGGGGCATTTACTTATTTTTGGGCATAGCCGCTTTTTTGCGTGAAGCCGGTATTCAGCATCATCTTTCGCGCACCGATTCCACGCCTTTCAAATCGCGTTTTTTCTTGAACCCCGATAATCCTTTGAGTGAAAAAATTATTTTTGGTCTGATATTGCTAATTATTTTTGGCACTTTGCTTTATTTAGCAATCAAGTACAGCAAACATTTAGTTGTTTCGTTTTTTAAGCTCAACACCATAACATGGTCAACGGCTACTTTTTGCACAGTTTTGGTTTTTGCCAAGTTTGCTGATCGGTTTCCCGGCAACTGGCGCCACATGCACGATGGCGTTTCATTGCCACGCAATCAGGTTGAAATTTGGTCGCTTTTAGAAGAAAGCTCCGAGGTTTTTCTGCCCTACTTGGTTGTGATTATTCTTCTTCAATATCATTTATTTCAAAATAAAAAGGGATAAAGGAACAAGCTTTTTATGCTCAATATTTTATGGGTTGGTTTTTTCTTGGTATCTTTTGCCGCCGCGGTTTTTCAAAGCTTTAACGGCGAGTGGCAAATATGGACAACCCTTGTCAACGGCTTAACTGACGCCGCGCAAAATGCCTTTACACTTTGCCTTAATTTAACAGGCTTACTGTGTTTTTGGTTAGGGCTCTTAAAAATTGCCGAAAAATCCGGCTTAACAAATCTGCTTGCCAAGGCGTTAGCACCGCTTTTTAGGCGCATATTTCCAGAAATTCCGGCAAATCACCCGGCCTTAGGCTCAATTGTTATGAATATGGCCGCCAATATGTTAGGCCTTGACAATGCCGCCACCCCGATGGGCTTAAAAGCTATGGAACAGATGCAAGAACTAAATCCCAAAAAAGATACGGCCTCTAATGCTGAAATTATGTTTATGGTTTTAAATGCCTCAGCGGTAACGCTTATCCCTATAACAATTTTAATGTATCGCGCTCAAATGGGCGCAACATATCCAGCGGCGGTTTTTATCCCGATTCTAATTGCCACTTCTTGCTCCACGCTAGCAGGATTTTTGGCGGTTACCCTCAAACAAAAGCTTAAAATTTTTGATAAAGTTGTTTTGGCTTATTTGTTATTTTTCGCCCTACTCATTGGCGCGCTAGCTTTCTTTTTCTTTGAGCTTTCGCCTGAAACACGCCTTAAGGCCGCCGCTGACTTTGGCAATTTGATTCTTTGCGGCTTTATTTTTGCATTTTTAACAGCCGGAATAATACGCTCTGTCAACCTGTTTGAAACTTTTGTGGAAGGCGCAAAAGAAGGCTTTGAAATTGCCGTGCGCCTTATTCCTTATTTAGTGGCAATGCTCACCGCTATTGCCGCCTTGCGTTCAAGCGGTGTTTTAGATATGCTGATTGAGGGCATTTCTTCTGTCCTAAACGCCTTTCATATAAATGCCGATTTTGTGCCGGCCTTGCCAACCGCTTTAATGAAGCCCATTTCAGGCAGCGGCGCGCGTGCAATGATGTTAGAAGCCATGAAAACTTATGGTCCAAACAGCTTTGAGGCCTTTACATCAGCCGTTATTCAGGGCTCTACCGAAACAACGCTTTACGTTTTAGCCGTTTACTTTGGTTCTATCAAAGTCATTAAGACAAGGAGCGCCCTGCCCTTAGCATTATTTGCCGATATTGTCGGCATAACGGTAGCCATTTTGATGGCTTATGTTTTTTATTGAGGGAAAAATGAAAGTTTTAATTCAGCGCGTGTTAAGCGCCTCGGTAGAGGTTGAAGGAAAAGTTGTTTCAGCGATTAACTGTGGCTTTCTGATATTTATCGGCATTGAAAAAGGCGATTCCACACTTCAGGCCGATTATTTGGCGCGCAAAACCGCAAATTTGCGTATTTTTGAAGATAAAAATGGCAAAATGAATTTAAGCCTTCAAGATATGGACGCTGAGGCGCTTGTAGTTTCACAATTCACACTCGCCGCAAGCTTAGAGAGAGGAAATCGCCCGGGGTTTGATCAAGCGGCAGCGCCTGAGGAAGCGCAAAAATTATACGCCTATTTTACAAAAAAGCTAAAAGAAGAAAACATTAAAACACAAACCGGAATTTTTCAGGCGGATATGAAGGTAAGCCTCATTAATGACGGACCGGCAACTTTTTTGCTAGAAAAGCATTAAGAAGATAATTCGCGCCCTAAAGCTTTTTGCTCCAATCTTTGCGATTCGTTATGCTCAATTTTAGAAAGGAGCGCTCGCCCCGCTTGCTCCATAAGTTTTTGAAGCATCTGGTTAGCAATGTTTTGCTGATTTTCCGACGCATCAAACAAAACAAAACGGTTTTGAGATTGCTCGGCAAACAACGCGCCTTGCGCCATTGTTTCCAAAACAACCACCATGTGCAACCTTTTTTGCCCTTGCTCAGTCATATCCACTTTTGCGGTTATAACTTTCGGCCGAATAACATAATCGGCAATTTCAGCATCATCAGTTAAATAAAAGTAAGGATTATCAGCATACATATTTTTAAGATAATCGCTTAATTTTGGAAAAGTCGCGCCGTTAAAAAAGACGACATCTCCAATATAAACCAACGACAATTCTTGAGGATTTTTTGGCTCTAAGCTAATTTCTCTAACCGATTCGTCGGCAATTTCCTCCATAAGCTCAAAAGGTGTGACGGAAGTCTTTGACTTTTCGGCATAAAAATCTTCCACAACACGCTTAATGTCTATAGGTTTCAACCAGCCCTCAATTTGCACACAAACCTTTGCATTTTCATCAGGCAAAGTTACAACGGACAAATCTTCAACATATTCATCTACCAAACGATAAACCAAAATATTGACATCATGATCATTAAGCTCAGAAGTGGCTTGCGTTAATTGTTTAAGCTTTTTCACACTGTTAAAAGAAGCCTTATCGGCCGCTCTGATTTGCGCCCCTGCGCGACTTTCGCCGGCCAAAAGCTCCTCGCACGCCGTCGCTGAAAGCCTGACTGCCGCCTTTTCGGCATTTTGTGCAAAAGCGTCAAAGGCGGCAACAACAGAAACAAACAATGTAAAAATCAAACGCATTTATAACCAGCTCTGATTACTTGTTTGGCGAACAACTTCAACCCATTCGTCAATTTTCTGATGATTTTTATCATACAAAGCGGTACGATACAAAATTGCTGGCGCGGTTTTGGTTGGTGTATCAAACCAATCTACGGATGTTTCCAAAAAATAATCAGCGCCCGAGGCATTTTCAGTAAGCTCAAACATAGAGGCGTCAAGGAGCTTATTTTTCATTGTTGCGATACCACTCTCAACACCCGCGGGTAAATCCTGACTACGAACTTCAGCTTTCTGTACATACAAAGAGGGCTTTTGACTGCACCAAGACGATATATCTACTAATATCCGGCTAAAAGTGCGGTTTGCCGCCAAAATGTAAGCTTGTGAAGCCGCCGGCACACTAATTTTTTGTGTACAAGGGGCTTTAACTTCAACATTTTTAAAGGTGGAGCAAGTGTTTTGACCACACAATACGGCTTGTTTATCCATCGGGCAATTAGGGCACTTTTTCTCAACCTTAACTTCCGTTACACGCGGATGCAAAACCGCACGGCACGGATTCGGCTTATATAAGCACGAAGTGCATGTAGGCTCAGGCTCTTTGGCACAATAAGGCACTGAAGAAAGTTCCACCTCAACTTTTGTCACATAAACCGCGTTTTGAGGTTGTTCATGACTTTGAGCCGTTTCCGCCACATTTTCATCAACAAAATATGTTTGTGTATCAAGTTCTTTTTCGCACGGCATATCAAACCAAGCGCAGGCCGCCGACATAAAACTTAAGGACAGAATAAAATATTTCCGCATATACATTCTCCTTATCAATTTTGGGATAGGTTATCCTATCCTATTTTATATAAAATTGCAAATTTTATTTTTTATATAATTATCTGTTTGCGTTTTTCAAAAAAATATTCTAAATATAATCCTAATTGAGGTATATAAACAATGCTTTTGACATTTGCCGCCCTGCTAGGGCTGATTTTGGCTTTAATTCGCCCTTTACAACGCAATCCGTTTTTTGTTTTGCACTTTGGATTGGTCATAGCCTTGGCCTATATAACCGAAAACTATTTTTTTAAGGTAACACCTTTTGTTTACAAAACATTTTTGCTTTTTATACCGTATCATCTGTTTTCCATAAACTTGGTCACATTTATAGCTTACGGCATAGACAAGCGCGCAGCTAAAAGAGGCGATTGGCGTGTGCCAGAAATCAGGCTTCATACTTTAGAGCTTTTAGGCGGATGGCCAAGCGCATATCTTGCGCAAAAGTTTTTTCATCACAAAACCAAGAAAAAAAGTTATCAAAGCATGTTTTGGCTTATTCTTGCTTTTCAGATAATTCTTTGTTATTGTATCTTGAACTATTTAAGGATCATACATTAATGGCAGAATTTGACACCTTTGAACATAAAATGAACTTTACCGAGCATTATCAAGCAATGTGGCCTTTTGTAAAGCCTTATTTGTTTCGGGCAATTTTAGCGGTGCTGATTAGCATACCGATTGGCGCGCTAGATTCGGTTGTGGCGTTATCTTTAAAGCCGTATATGGACATTGTCTTGGTTGATAAATCAGCGCAATCGCCTGATTATATTCCTTTTTTAATCATTGCCTTCACAACTGTTCAAGGCTTTTTGAACTATATGGCAAATTACTTAAACACTTGGGTCGGAACAAAGATAAATCAAGATTTAAAACGCGTTTTGTTTCAAAAACTTTTGTGCTTGGAAACCTCGTTTTTTGACACACATAATTCTGGCGTAATTATTCAACGCTTTTCTTCAGATAGCGATACAGCTTGCAGTGGTTTGCTCGCCAATCTAAAGACTTTTATTTCGCAATTTTTCTCATCTGTTTCGTTGGTTTGCGTTTTAATTTATAATTCTTGGCAACTTTCTATTATTGCCATTATCGTTTTGATTACGGCGTTGTTACCCTTAGCCTCTATCAGAAAGCGGATAAAGAAAACCGTTAATCAAAGCATTAAGGAATCAACCAAAATTTTCACAGAATACAATGAAACTTACAATGGCAACAAAACAATCTGCGCTTATAATTTGCAAAACAACATTTACAAACGCTTTGACAACACTTTGCAACAGCTTTTTAAGCTCACGATTAAAATGGTGCAAAAAACAGGGTGGATAACGCCTTTAATGCACATTATTGTTTCGGCAGGTATTGGCGGTGTCATTTGGTTCGGGAGTACCTTAATTGTTGAGCACAAAATTTCAGCTGGGAACTTTGTTTCTTTCATCACGGCGCTGATTTTGCTTTATACGCCCATTAAAAACATCGGCAAAAGCTTTAACAACGTACAAGTTTCGTTTTTAGCAATTGAACGCATTTTCGCCCTCTTAAACCTCAAGCCAAAAATCATTGATTGCCATGGCGCACATAAGCTTGATAAAGTCAAAGGCGAAATTGTTTTTGACCACGTTTATTTTTCTTATGTTGAAAACAAACCCGTGCTCTCCGACATTAATTTAAAAATCAAAGTTGGCAGTAGCATTGCGCTTGTCGGCAATTCGGGTGGCGGCAAAACGACTTTGGTTAATTTGCTCCCTCGTTTTTACGATGTCATAAAAGGCAAAATCTTAATTAACGGACAAGATATTCGCAGTTATACCTTAAAATCTTTACGCGATCAAATGGCTGTGGTGTTTCAAGATAACTTTTTATTTGCCGGCACCATACGCGAAAACATTTTGTTTGGCAAGCCTGACGCAACGGAAAAAGAAATTAATAAGGTTTTAAAACTTGTTTATTTAGATGACTTTGTAAAAGGCCTGCCTTGCGGCATAGATACGGAAATTGGCGAACGCGGCACACTTTTATCAGGCGGGCAGAAACAACGCTTAGCGATTGCGCGCGCCTTAATTAAAGATACGCCGATTGTTATTTTGGACGAAGCAACTTCAGCGCTTGACAACAAGTCAGAGGCCATTGTTCAAAAAGCGATTGAAAATCTGATGAAAAACCGCACGGTCTTTATTATTGCGCATCGCTTATCAACCATTAAAAACGCTGATAACATTGTTGTTATAAACAATGGCGAAGTGGCAGAATCCGGCACACACGAAGAGCTTTTAAAGAAAAACGGCGCTTATGCCGTCCTTTACAACGCCCAATTCAAAAAATAAGGCTTATTGCATAAACAATCTTTCAGAAAACAAAGCTTGTTGAGGCGTAATGTGTTGTGTTAAAACGGCATCAAAAATAGGATACAGCCGCTCGCACTCATAAACGGCAATTTCAATCATCTGTTCAAGTTTTTGAGCAAAGCCCTCATCTTCCTTATCAATAATAGCGGCATGCTTAAAAATTGGCATTTTATGCGCGCTCCAATACGAAAAATGCCCAAGCCACAAGTTTTCATTAACCATAGCCATCAGCTCAAAAAGCTGATGACAATCGGCATTTTCAGCTTTCAGATTCATCAAACACGAAATATGCAGACAACGCATATTTTCTTCCCAAGCCACAAACAGGAGCATATTATCCCATTTGCCCTCAACTTCAACGACAATATCATTTTCTGAGCGACGTTCAAATGCATATGACTTGCTTTTAAAAATCATTTCAACCGTATCAATAGGATTTTGATCTAACCGAATCGCCTGCTCAGCCAACATTTTGTGTCCTTTATTCAATTACGATATCATAACAATGACACAGCCGAGTCGCCAAAAACAATTTTTATTCAAAAGTTTTCCACTTTAGTACAAAAAATTTTTTTTAATTAAATTGTTTCATCAGATTTTACAACGGCTTAAAAATAATTTGTGCAAATATTTCATTTTATATGTGGATTATGCGCGCGTTATTAATATACTTTTAATCAATATTATAAACAGACGGATAAAAAAGTATGATTGGTTTGCATTATCCCGACATTTCGCCGGTGATGTTTTCTATAGGCCCTTTAGACATCAGGTGGTATTCCATGGCTTATTTGTTTGGAATTATCGCGGCGTGGTTTTTGGTGCGTTTAAACATCAAAAAATATAATTTGGCAATTGATAAGCACGCGCTGGAAGATTTGGTTTTTTATGTCACGCTCGGCATTATTTTAGGTGGCAGAATGGGCTATGTTTTGTTTTACGGCACAGATGCTTTTTGGAGCAATCCGCTTGAAATTTTTGCCATTTGGCATGGTGGAATGTCCTTTCACGGCGGTATCATTGGTGTTATTATCGCTTTATGGTACGGCGCGCGCAAAATCAACTATTCTTTTTTAGGTTTAACGGATTTAGTCGCGCTTTACGCGCCAATTGGCATTTTCTGCGGACGCTTAGCAAACTTTGTCAACGACGAGCTTTGGGGACGCGTCACCAATGTGCCTTGGGCGGTTCGTTTTCCAAACGGTGGTTATCTGCCGCGGCATCCCTCTCAATTATATGAAGCGGCTTTAGAGGGCGTGGCTTTACTTATAATCTTAAACTTGCTTTGGCTTTCGCCTAAAATCCGGCAACGCCGCGGTCTAATTTCAGGTGTGTTTTTGCTAAGCTATGGTTTGTTTAGAATTTTTTTGGAGCAATACCGCGAACCAGACGCGCAACTTGGCTTTTTATGGGAGCATATAACCATGGGGCAAATGCTTTCCTTGCCGTTTTTAATTTTAGGCATATATTTGGTGGTGCGCGCATGCAAAACAGATATTAAGCCACAGAAGTAATATTTTGCGTAAACTTATAAGTTTTTTGCAAAACTTCGCGCGCTCTATCTAAAACCGCCTGAACATTGGCATCACTGCGCTTTTTCTCAGACAATCCGGCGGAAACGGTAACCTTAAGCACACTGTTTTTAGAAAGCACAAATTCGCTCCCAGCAACAGAACGCCTGAAATCTTCAACATATTGAAGAGCTTGCTTTTTATCTTCATTTTTAAATATCAAAACAAACTCGTCCTCAGCGTAGCGATAAAAGCTAGCCTTTGTTCCAATTTTGAGCATTTTAGAAACAATAAGCTGGAGCAGAACTTTCATCTCTGAAGCTTTAAAAATTTTACAAAGCCTGTCATAATCATCAATACAGACAACACAAAGGGCATATTTTAACGGGAAGCGCTTTGCGGTTTGCCTATAAAAAGAATTTCGGCTGTAAACACCTGTTGTTTCATCTCTAAAATAAGCATAAATCAAATGACTTAAAGCAGAAAGAATAACAATAAGGCCGGCAAGCGCAAAATAAAGACAAAGCGCATTGCTATCTTCTCCATAAACAAAGCCGCCGAGCACAGAAAGGGTAGCAAAAAAGAACGAGGCATCAATCAATTTGCCACTCAAGCTCAAGTGTAAGAGCATAAAAGCAATAACAGCCGACCAAATCAACCAGCTTAGGTGCAAAATCAACGGCGATAAAGATACAAGCCAATGCGCGGGAAAATTTTCAAGCAAAATGCCTTGCGCCAACAAAAAGCACAAAATATCAAACCGAACGGACGCTGAAAGCATACGTTGCGGCAGACAAAACAGAAAAACCAGATTGAGCGGACACAAAACAAACAAAGCCAATTGAGCGCTTGTCAGCTGATATTGTGCGCCAAACTGCCATTTTAAAGACTGGAGCAAAAGATAAGTTCCCAAAAGAACAATCAGCAAAAAGCAAGTTTTATATGCCCGAAATATTTTAAAAAACAGAATGCCCAAAACAGATAAAGCAACAAATGTTGTATGGAAAAAAACATTATTATCAGCGCTTCGCACCGGAAAAAACGCGCCATAAAAAACCAACGCGGCAAAAATCAACGCCGGCAGATAAGAGCTTTTAACACTCAAGAGCATTTTTTTTATAAAAGTCAAAAATTTTCTCCTCAGGAAAGCAATTTTAGCAAGGAGAAGTTTAAATTTTGTTTACACACTTTAAAATAGAGCTATCGCCGTACGAATAAAACCGATATTTTTGCGTCATAGCGTGCTGATAAGCCTCTTTCATTTGTTCCGTGCCGGCAATCGCGCAAATCAGCATAAAAAGGGTTGACTTTGGCAAATGAAAGTTTGTGATAATGTAATCAATTACCTTAAACTTGTATCCTGGCGTAATAAAAATGTCAGTTTCGCCGTTAAACGGATGCACAATGCCGGCATCGTCAGCGGCACTTTCCAAAAGGCGTACAGACGTTGTGCCGACAGCAATAATGCGGCGACCCTCGGCTTTAGCCTGATTAATACGCCGTGCCGATTCTTCGCTAATAATACCATATTCGGCATGCATTTTATGATTATCTGTATCAGCGGTTTTAACAGGCAAAAATGTTCCTGCGCCCACATGAAGTGTTAAGAACACACGTTCCACTCCCTTAGCATCAAGCGCGTCAAGCACATTTTGCGTAAAGTGCAGACCAGCGGTTGGCGCGGCGACAGCGCCCTCGTATTGGGCATAAACGGTTTGATAATTTTCGCGATCGTTATATTTGTTCCAAAGTCCTTGGCCGGGCTTGTCACGTTTGATATAAGGTGGCAAGGGCATAAAGCCATATTGTTTTAAAAGCGAATCCAAGTCATCTGGCGCGCAATTAAAGCGCAAAGTCAGACCATCTTCGCCATTTTTAGCGAGCACATCGGCAGAAAACCCCGATTTTTCGGGTTCAATCGAGTCGGTATAAAAAACAATGGTATCATTTTCCTTAAGGCGTTTGGCATTTTTAACAAAGGCGTGCCATGTCAAGCCGTCCACTGGATGATAAAGCGTAACCTCAACATGCGCCATGCCGTGCAAACCGTACAGACGCGCCGGAATAACCTTGGTATTGTTAAAAACCAAAACATCCCCTTTTTCCAAAATTTTCGGCAAATCATAAAAATGACGATCTATAATTGATTTACCGTCTGAAAAATCAAGCAAGCGTGAGCTATCACGCGGATTTGCAGGTTCAGAGGCAATCAAACGACGGTCTAAATCAAAGTCAAAAAGGTCAACACGCATTTTTTTAAACAAAATTCTTTACACGAAAGCATTTATATGGTATTATTAAGCATAAAGCAAGAAGATTTTTTTATATTATTTTCCAAAGTTTTGAACAAAATTTCCATTTTTTTGGAAAAATTGTCATTTTTTCGGCAAAAAGTTCTTGCAATTAAAAAAAAACTATGATATATTCACTCGCAGTTAAACATTTTTGAATGGAGATACTCTTATGGCTGAACAAGTTAGAGAAATGAATTTTGATGAAGCTGTTAAGCTTTTAACAGATGGGCTTTGGATTTTATCGCAAGAAGAAATTTCAAAAGCATTGAAAATTGTGCGTGCTCAAAATCCTAATCATCCGCTTTTGAAAAAGGTTGAAACTGAACTTAAGGTTAAAAAGGCTGAAGACGAGGCTCTTCAATATGCCTCTAATTTAGAACGTGTGGAAGCTCTTAAAGAAACTTATGATTCTTTCGTACAAGATAAAGAAAATGAATCTGATACAACTGCCTTAATTAATGCAACTGAAATTGAAGATGAAAAAGGCGAGGTTTTAAGTCCGGAAGCAGCCCAAGAACATTTTAAGAATCTTTATGAAAATGCACAAGAAAAGGCTGTTATCAGCATTGCATCAGATCCTGAAACCAGCAAAAAAACAGACGAAGAATTAAAAGCTGACTTTAAAGACAGAACAAAGACTATATTCTTTACTGACTTTGCCGCTATTATTGCCGGCTCTCAAATGGATAAACCCACAAAAGCCGAGCAAAAAGTTGGTTCGCAGGCGTTTAACGCGTTTATCACTCGTCAGGTTGAAAAGGCTCAAACCGTTATTGGGAATATCCTTACAAACAATAATGGCAAATTACGCGCTAAATCAGATGCCTTTATTGCATCGGCGCTTCATACAGAAGATCAAATTGCTAACCACATTAAAGATTTGAGCAAAAAATTAAAATCTAAATATGTGAAGGCTTCTGAAAAAGCGACTGAAATTTATCAAAAAGTCGCATCAACGTGGCAAACAAAACTTAATTCATTGCGCAACAAAGCCAGAGCGCTTTGGAAAACCCGTTATGATATTATGAAAAACATCAAAAACAGCTTGAAAGATAACAAGTATAAATTGATAACAGATGCCGGTATGGCTTTTGCCACCTTAGGTCTTATGCCTGCCGCCGGTGCTGCAATTGCCACTTACGCGGCATATCATGCGGCTGGTTCTTGGGTATGGCCTGTGGTATCTGAAATGCGCAAAATGAACCGCGAAAGAAAACAAGCTGGTGAAGCTAAATTACCTTTCAAAAAGCAGTTTATGTTGGCTTGGCGTGCTAAAACTGGCGATCCCAAAAAGTCTTGGCGTGAAAAGCTTAAAGATCCTACGGCGCGTACATACTTCATCAGTGGCGCTGTCAACACGATTGGCGCTATTGTGGGTGCAAGCGTTTTGTCACAAATTGTCAAGGCACATAACGCCACACAAGCTGTTGCAGATACTGTCAACGGTGTCACACGCGGCACACGTCGGGCTATCTCTTTAGGACGTGCTGGTATGGCGGCTTTTGCTGGTGTAACGGATGGTACAACGGATAAAGTTATTGCCAACAGATTGGCAAAGAAACTTGAACAAGTTCAAGATCCGGAGGAAAAAGCCAAACTTCAAACCCAAATTGCCACTTTAAAGAAAGGGGCGAACATGAAATTTATGGGCGCAGGTATAGGCGTTGCTGCAGCTATTATTGGACAAGCGGCAATGGGTTATTTTGCCAACAATAAAGTTGAAGTCAGCCCTGAAGAAGTGAATGCGGCTTTAAACACAGGCAATACCACCCTCTCGCCTGATGAGATTGTTCGTAACGGAAACTTGGGCAAAGCCTTTAGCTTCCAAGATTCGCTCTTAAACAAGAACGATACAACCAACTTGATGCCTATTGAGCCGGCAACAGACACTTCAGGTCTTGAACATGCCAATGCGCTTTTGGACGGCGAATTTGCATCTGATATGGCTCAACCTGAACCTTTCCCGACAGAATGGAACAAAGACATGGGCATTACCCAAAAACAGTTTAAAACTTTGGTTTCCACAATGGAAGGTAGCTTAAAAACAAATAACATCACGCTTGATAATGCTTATATCAATCTTGATGAATCCATGTCATATTTTGACGGTATGACTAAAGAGCAGGTTTTATACAAATTCAACCGTTTGTATGCCTTTATGCGCAAAGCTGTTAATGTTGGCGATGGAACATATCGTGAAACACCGTCCGGCGAGGCTTATCTGCAAGGCAAGTTCACAAAACTTGGCTTTGAGAGCGATAAGGTTGCCGAATTAACCGCTTTTGCTCAAGAGCACACTTATGATTCCAAATCTGCTTTGAAAGAAGCGTTAGAAAACACCTTCGGTGACGATTTGAACGCCAAGCAAACAAAAGAAGTGATGATGGTCATTGGTAGCAACGCACGTTTCTATCAACATGGTGAAGAAATGGAAGCCATGCTCAAAGCTTTAAGTTGCGGCGAGGCATTATCTGAAGAAAACGCCAGCAAAATGAAAGCGTTGTTTGTTGAAACAGATGCTTTGTTCAAGACAGGTAACCGTCAAGTTATTATGACAGGTATGAACTTGGAAAACTGCAATGACGATAATGGTCAATGGCACAATGTGGCACAAAAAGTTGTGGAAGAAAAACAGGAATATCGCTTTGTAGAACCCACAACAGAATCTACATCTGAACCTACACCTGAGCCTAAGCCTGAGCCTGTGGTAACACGCTCTATGGAGCCAGTTGTTAAAGAACAAGAACAAGCACCAGAACCAACACCGACACGTACGATTGAAAAAGTAGCTGGTAAAGGTGTTGAAACAGTAACTGGTGAAAATAAAGACGTATGGCGCAAAACTGTTGGTGAAACAACATACACGGGTTCTCATAACCCTGATGTTTCGGATGGTGCCACAACTGTTTCGGAAAAAGTTAAAGGCGCAGGTAGTGCAAACGCACGCGCTGTAAACTACGAGGCGGCAGATTCTTTTGAAAAGGTCGCCAAGGGTGAAGCTGATTACTCTCAAGAAGCTTTCCGAACAACGGCTGAAAGCACTCAACAGCCTGAAACATCAGACGATGTTTCTTCAAAAACAGCGGCTGAAAAAGAGCCGAAGCAAAGCTGGCGTGAAAGAAGAGCGGAAAGACGCGCTGAAAGAGCAGCAAGACACGCGACAGGAAATGCAGGAAATCGTAAAATTGAAAGAGTTGTTCTTACTGGAGAACAATTGTATTCAGGCCGTTAATTTCTTGCCTTTCACAACAAAAATCCCCGAAATCATTTTCGGGGATTTTTTTTAAGTGAAGACAAAAAAAATCCCTGATTTAATTCAGGGATTTTAGGTTTAGCACTACGATAAATCGTCTCTATCGCGTTCAGCTTTTAGTTCTTCATAATTGCCACGCTCCAAAAGCTTTTTATAAGCGGCACGCGTGAGAAAATGACAATTAACGTATGCCATAATCTCATCATGATCACCGCGTTCTATGAGCGCAACTTCTTGTTCTTCCAATGCGGTTTCTTGTTCTTTTGACGCGGTTTCATCTGCACCGAGCGCCAATAAACGATTCTCTTCCATATTGTTAATATTAATAATTTAACATAATTATCTTTAAGTGTGAGGAGTATATCAAAACTTATATACAAAATCAAACAAAAAATGAAACCGCCTTTTTATTAAAAAGCGGCTTCATTTTAGTTAGTTTTTCTTGGTTTTGGTCTTTTCAGAAGACTTTCCTTGTATCGGCTTTAGTCTTCCTTTGTTTTCCGTCATGGTTTGCACCAAAATATACAACAGCGGAATAACAATCAAACCACCAGCCGTTCCAAGCAACATGCCATAAAACACCGGCACACCAATCGCCACACGGCTTCCTGCGCCCGCACCTGTTGCCACAATCAACGGGAACACGCCCAAAATAAATGTAAACGCTGTCATCAGCACGGCACGGAATCTTTCGCGCGTGCCGACAATCGCAGACTTTTCAATGGTTGAGCCTTTCATGTGTTCATCACGCGCAAATTCAACAATCAAAATAGCGTTTTTACTCGCTAACCCAATCAACAAAATCAAGCCAAGTTGGGCATAAATACTCAAAGGTTGAGCGCAGATAAAAATACCAATAAATGCGCCGAGCATAGCCACCGTAACTGACGTCAACACCGAAATCGGCAACATCCAGCTTTCATACTGCGCCACCAAGAACAAATAACCAAACAGCACCGCCAAAGCAATCAAAAAGCCCACCTGCCCTTGGTTACGGCGCTCTTGCAAGCTCATACCCGACCACTCATAGCTATAACCAGCCGGCAAAGTTTTTTGTGCCAAATCTTCAATAGCCTGCATAGCTTGTCCGCTAGAAACACCCTGCGCCGCCATAGCGGTAATTGTTGCAGACGGATATTGGTTATAACGCTCCATACTCCGCGGTGCTTGAATGGTGCGAATATCAATCAAGCTCCCCAAAGGCACCATTTTACCGGTAGCGCTTTGAACATAAAGCTTTTTAATGCTTTCCAAATCTTTACGATACGGCCAATCAGCTTGAATCATCACTTTATTAACTTGTGTTCCGATATTAATATCGTTGATATAGCCCGAACCCAAATAATTTTGCAAAACCGTATAAATACTGCTGATACTAACCTGCATCACTTCAGCTTTTTCTTTATTAATATCAATAAACGCATGCGGTGTTTCAGCGGTATAAGTTGAAAAGGCATACATCACTTCAGGCAACTGATTAAGCCGCCCCAAAAAGCTCTTAAGCGTTGCCTCAAGCTTTTTAGGATCAGTGCTATCCAACGATTGCAACCTAAAGTCCATACCACCTGTTGTACCAAGCCCCGGAATAGCCGGAAATTCAAACAAGTTAATATTTGCATCTGGAATAGCATCAAACTTGGCTTTAATTCTATTCAAAATAGTCGTGGAATATTCCGATGCCGCCGTACGTTCTTTCCAAGGTTTTAAGCGCAAGATATTAATAGCGACATTTTCGCCCTGCCCTGAAAGCATACTAAAACCCATAATCTGTTGCACAGCTGAAACGCTTTCTTCTGCCATGATCAGAGGCAAAATCTCGTCCATAACCTTTTGCGTACGCGGTTGAGTCGCGCCCTCTGGAAGCTGAATATTGGTCAAAATCACGCCTTGATCTTCAGCCGGAATAAACGTCGTGTGGCTAAATTGAAGCATGATCCAGTTAAAGAACAATAACAACCCAAGCAAAAGCGCAATTACAGTCACTTTGCGCCCAATATACCCAACAATAGCCAAATAGCGGTTGCGTGTCCGATCCAATAATTTGTTAAACCACATCAAAGGTCCGTGTTCAACAGGCTTAAGCGGACGCAACAAAGTCGCGCACAAAGCCGGCGAAAGCGTTAAAGCATTAATCGCGGAGAACACCACGGCAAATGAAATAGAAATAGCAAACTGCTGATAAATTTTACCAGTAATACCGCCCAAAAAGGCAATCGGCACAAAAATTGCTAACAGCACCAACGTTGTGGCAACAATCGGGCTAGAAACTTCTTCCATAGCGCGAATAGCCGCCTGTTTCGGTGTCATTTTTTCATTTTCCATAAGCGTTAAAACGCGTTCCACCACCACAATAGCATCGTCCACCACCAAGCCGATAGCCAAAACCAAGCCAAACAATGTTAAAATGTTTAAGCTATAACCCATCGCAAGCATCACGGCAAAGGTTGCAAACAACGAAACAGGAATGGTAATAGAAGGCACAAGCGTGGAGCGCCAATCTTGCAAAAAGACATAACACACCGCCACCACCAGCACAAAGGTCAACAAAAGCGTCCAAACAACTTCTTCAATAGATGCTGAAATATAATCAGTCGCGTCATAAAAGACATTAATTTCAAAATCTTCCGGATAGAATTTTGAAAGTCTGTCAAGCTCAGCGCGCACCGCTTTCATAGCCTGAATAGCATTTGCGCCTGAAAGCGTGTTTAACGAAATAGCAATAGACGGTTGACCATCACGCGTACCTTTAAACATATAGTTTTCAGAACCAATTTCCACACGTCCGACATCTTTAAGACGCACCAATCCACCGTCTTGCTCTGTGCGAACAATAATATTTTCAAAGTCTGAAGCCTCGTTTAAGCGTCCTTGCGTCTGGAGTGTATAAACCATCTGCTGATGACCGTCGCCAGGCATAGAACCGACTTGCCCAAGTGACGGCTGAAAGTTTTGACTTTCAATCACAGACCTTACCTTTTCAATCGGGATATTCAAAGCCGTAATTTTATCAGCATCAAGCCACACGCGCATCGCCAAAGGCGCGGCGTGCACACTCACATCGCCCACACCATAAACACGGCTTAAGTTGTTTTTGATGTTATTTTCAACATAGTTACTCAAAAATTGTTCGTCATGCGTACCATTTGGCGAGCGAACATTCAAAAAGCCCAAAATATCCGAGGATCTGCGCCGCACATTCACACCATTGCGTTGCACGTCTGTCGGCAGTTTGCTCATAGCCTGTTGCACGCGGTTTTGAACCTTCACTTGCGCCATATCCGGATCTGTACCCACCTCAAAACTAATGGAAAGGCTATAATCGCCCGAGTTTGAAGATGTGGAACTCATATAAAGCATATCTTCCACGCCGTTGACTTGTTGCTCAATCGGGATGCCAACCGTATTAGCAACCACTTCCGCACTCGCGCCGATATAGTTTGCCGAAACATTAACCTCCGGCGGCGTAATTTGCGGATAAAGCGAAATCGGCAATGAAAAAATAGAAATCACACCGGCCAAAGTCATCACAACGGCAATGACAATAGCAAAACGAGGACGCTCAATAAAAAACTTTGAAAACATAGCCCGAGAGTTCCTTTCTTTTTTACTTCGGTTAAATTAACTTATTTCGGCTGAATTAAAGCCGCGCGGACTTTTGCGCCATTCTGAACACGTTGCAAGCCCTGAATAATGACCTTATCGCCTTCTTTTAAGCCTTCCAACACAACCTGTTGCGAACCAACCACATCACCTAAAACCAAGCGACGCTCCTCAACCGTATCATCATCAAGCACCACAAAGGTATAAAAACCATGTTCATCTTGAGCCAAAGAGGCTTGCGGAATCATCACTTTCATTTCAGGATGTTCATGAACCAAAGCAATTTGAATATAGTTGCCCGGCAAAAGCTTCTCGTCGCTATTTTCAAAATCGCTATAAATAGCAACAGTTGCCGTATCGGTACTCACTTCGTTGTTCACAAAGCGTGAGGTAAAATCTTCAAGCATAATCGTCCCATCTGGAAGCGTTAAACGTGCTTTCATAACCTCGCCGTTACCGCCTTCATATTCTTTTTTCAAAAGCAAAAATTCTTTATCCGTCAACGAAAAAGTCACCCGAACCGGACTAACCTGAACAATGCGCGCCAAAACCTGCGCCGTTGCCGTGGCATAGTTGCCTTTTGTCACAAGCGCTTTGCCGATATAGCCGCTAATAGGGGCCTTAACCTTTGTATCTTCCATATCAATTTTTGCCAAGCTCAAACTGGCTTCTGCCTGATTAACAGCCGCCTTCGCGCGCAAAAACGCGCTTTCCGCCGCATCAAACGTGGCTTTGGAAGCAATGTTTTGCTTTGTCAATTTAATTTGACGGTTATAATTGCGTTCCGCTTCTGTCAGGTTTGCCTTAGCGCTCGCAAGTTCCGCCTCGCGCAATTCCAAAGTCGCCTTATAACGATCCGGATCAATCACAAAAAGAACATCGCCGGCTTTTACAAAGCTTCCTTCTTTAAAAAGAACATCATCAACCGTACCACTTACTTGTGAAAGCAAATCAACGCTATTAATAGCTTCAACATGGGCAATATGATTTTCAGCCTGCGCCGCCTCTTCCGACTGCACTGCCTGCACCAAAACATAAGGCATACCGCCACCCATGCCACCCATAGAATTGCTTGGCGTCATGCGACCTTTCAAATACCAGCCCAAGGCAACGCACACAAACACAATAGCGACACGCTTCAAAATCAACTTTTTACTTGGAGTACTAACACGCATTTTCAGTCCTTTCTTTGATGATACCATTAAAAATAATTTTAAAAGATTTTTCCGTAACCTCAGATAACTTGGACAAGCACCGATGAGAATGATAACCACTGAGTATGCCCATCCAGTTATTAATCAGCATATGCGCCAAAAGCGCAGACGTAATATCTTGCGTAATGACACCTTTTTCCTGCAAATTTTGCAAGGCACGGCGAATATGTTCATACCAAAAATCTGTATTTTCCCGAATTTGAGGAACAACCTTTTGCATAACGCCTTCTGACCATTCCATCTGACAATTTAAGAAAAAACAAATTTTCAGATTACTTTCCGAACTTTCCATAAACTCTATCCGATAAAGGAAATGGTTTAAAATATCATTAAGGGTGTCAAAACTTTTCATTTTTTGAATAATAAAAGCCTTTTGACGTTCAAAATAATCATTAATCAAAGCGGCAACCAAATCTGGCTTATTGCTAAAGTGCCAATAAACTGCGCCTTTGGTTAAATTAATCCGCTTGGCAATTTCCTCAAAAGTTGTTTTGGAGTAACCTTTTTCGCAAAAAGTGTTTAAAGCCGACTGCATAATTGCCAAACGGGTTGCTTCAGTTTCTTCTCTTGTTTTACGCATAAAACCTTACCATAAATTAACATTCCAACGGTAGGTATAATACAAATCAGAAAAAAAGCAAGTTATTTTTTTAAAATTTTTTAATTAAAAGAAATGTCTTTAAGGGTGCATTCAAATGGCTTTTCAGTTGCCGAAGAAAGATAAACGCCCGCCTTAAGATTTTGAGAATCAAGCCCGAATTGACGCAACCGAACATAATTAATGCCATCAAACGAATAGGAGCTTACAAAGTCAAAACCGTGGCGAATAAGCTTAAAATACATTTGCGGATTTTGCTCTTGAGCCAAAACGCCCGCCCAATCTGAACGTCCATTAATGGTAAGGCTTGAGCCAATTTCAATCGATTCGCCCTCAAGTTTGACCACACCCGCCTTAAACCAATTTTGCGCATCAACGCGGAGCATAATGCCGCATTGATGATATTTTTCAGCTTTTTCAAAATGCCATAAAACCGTTAATTCAAAATCTTGAGGAGCATTTTTATAAAAAAAGTGCGCGTTATCTTTTAAAATATGATGATTCGGATTAAGCCAAAAATCAGTAAACGGCAAAGAAACGACCGTCATTTCCGCCTCTTTAAACAAAACATTTTCAGGCTCGTTATACCAATCAAAATCTTTTAAATTTTCAAGTTTCATTAAAACGTCCTGACGGCGGTATCGGTAAAATTATGAAGCGCATCTTCAAGTTGTTTATCAGGCTTTTGCGGCGTCATGACTTTTAAGGTAATAATTTCATCGCCTGTCATTTTTCCCTTAGCGATGCCTTTACCTTTCAAGCGAAGTTTTTCGCCACTGGAGGAATACGGCGGCACGCTAACTTTAACTTTGCCGTTTAACGTCGGCACAGTAATTTTAGCGCCCAACACGGCCTCTTTAATACTAATTGGCAACTCAAGCAACACATTTTGCCCTTCGGTTTTAAAATAAGGATGCGTCCCCACCCGAACGGTAATCAGCGCATCGCCCGATTCGCCACCTTGCGCGCCGGCATATCCGAGTCCCTTAAGACGTAGCGTTTGACCATTTTCCGTGCCAGCCGGAATTTTAACCTGAATTTTTTTGCCATTAAGTTGAATACTTTTTTCAGCCCCCAAAGCGGCTTCCAAAAAACTAACATTCATCGTATACGCGGCGTCTTGACCTTTCTGCGGGCCACCAAAACCAAAACCGCCACGCCGACGTCCACCGCCCGTAAATTGCGACATAATATCATCGCCAAAAATAGAAGAAAAATCAAAACCGCCTGCATCTCCAAACGGATTTCCACCCCGACTTTGATAGGTGCGATATGTGCCATTGCCAAACGGATTCCCATCAAACCCACCTTGACCGAAACCTGCGCCGAAACCCGTCGGTTTGCCCTCAGCGTCTATTTCTTTGTTATCATATTTTTTGCGCTTTTCTTTATCGCCCAAAATTTCATACGCCGATGAAACTTCCTTAAATTTTTCGGCGGCATTTTTATCATCTTTATTCAAATCAGGATGATATTTACGCGCCAATTTACGGTAGGCTGACTTAACCTCCGCATCGGACGCGTTTTGAGAAACGCCTAAAACATCATAAAGATTCTTACTCATATAAAACCTTCAAAACTCTTTCATTAAAGGTTTATATAGGGTGTTTATTTTTCGTTTGCAAGATGAAAACAGTCAAATGTTGCGCGACGCATATAATTACGATAAACGATTATATCACGCAACGCAAAATTCTCATAACCCTTTTGTTTACAATACGATTCGGCCCAGCCACGAAGCTGATCCACCCGAATATCTTTATATTCGTATGTCACAAAATTTTCACCGCGAGCTTTAACAGAAACACCTGTTGAGCGCTGAGCCATAGCCGGTTGAGCAATAACTGGTTGAGCCTTAACAGGTTGAGCGGTAGCTTGTTTCGGAGCCGTTTCCTGTGTTTGCGCATAGGTTACCTTAACAGGAGCCTTTTCAGATGCGCGCACATAAGTTTTAGGCTGTGACGGGGAATCTGATAAAACAGTCCCTCTGCCCATTAAAGAACAAGCGCACAACAAAAAGATTCCAGCAAGCAAAATAAATTTTTTCATTTTCTTTCTCCCACAAAGTTATAGTCATCATAAAAAAATAAGCTTAAACAATCCTTAACGATAAAGTTCATCATAAATTTCTTTGCCAGCGCGTTGCAAAATTTGATACACGCGGCGGTTTTTACCTGTTTTGGTGCGACTATTCGTTAGTTTATCCAACATTTTTTGCAAATCGCTATTAAATTTTTTGTTCTGTCTTAATTTTTCCATATCTTGAAGAACTTCTTCATCATTAATTTTATAATCCGTCACAGCTTTGAGCGTTGCCAAATAAGCCGCTTCTTTTTGCGCCGCAAACTGAGCCTGTGCCTGATAAAGCGGACACAAAACCATTAAAACCAAACACAAAAACAAACCTCTCATAGCTTTCTCCTTGACGTTTTTAATTTTCTGTTTTTATATAGTAATACAGTTTTTAATTTTTAGGAAGACATATTTATGAAAAAAATTTTATGGGTTCTTTTAGACAGTCGCACCGGTAGCGTCAATCAGGCGCGTGGCGTGGTTCAGCAACTTAACCCTGACAAATTTGAGGTCGTTGAAAAAACGCTTGTTTACAACAGGCTGTCCGGTTTGCCAAACTTTATGCGTGGCAAAACGCTGATTGGTCTTGCCCCCAAAAGCAAACACATTATCATCAGACCATGGCCCGATATTGTGCTTTCCACAAGCCGTCGCACTGTTCCTGTGGCGCGATATATCAAAAAGCAAAGCCCAAACACAAAATTGGTTCAGCTGATGTACCCTGGGCGAACAGGCTTAAAAGAATTTTCTTTAGCAATTGTGCCTGAACACGATAAAAACAAAGCTTATTTTCCAAACATCAGATACATTGTTGGCAGTCCGCACCGAACAACAGCGCCCGTTTTAGCTCAAGCGCGCGAAAAGTGGCAAAAAGCCTTTGAACATTTGCCAAAACCCTTAACAGCACTGATTATTGGCGGAGCGATTAAAGGGGGCGAATTTTCAATTGAAAACGCCGAAAATTTAGCGCGCGCCGCCCGCAAAATGGTAGAATCTAAAGGCGGTTCGCTTTTAATAACAACTTCCCGCCGAACAGGTGCTAAAGCCGAAAAAGCCATTATAGAAATTTTGAAAGGCATTCCCTCATACACATTTTTATGGGGCGACAAAACCGACAACCCTTATTTAGGCTACCTTGCCTTGGCCGATAACATTATTGTAACGGGCGATTCGGTTTCCATGTGCAGCGAAGCCTGCGGCAGTGGCAAACCTGTCTTTATTTTTACAGGCAGACACTGGCTCACCAGAAAGCATATCCGCTTTATTGCCTCGCTTTATAAAAACGGTTACGCCGCCGCCTTAAAGGAAAGAAACGCAAACTTTAAGCCCAAAGGCACACTAAACGCCGCAATAGACGCCGCCGCCCTGATTGAAAAGCTCTAAATTTTATCAAAATTAACGCGCGGATCAACGGCAAAATACGTTAAATCGCTCACAAGCTTAAGCACCAAACCGATAAGCGCAAAAATATACAGTGTGCCAAAAATAACAGGGTAATCACGCGTCATAATCGCTTCATAGCCCAAAAGCCCAAGCCCGTTTAATGAAAAAATAACCTCAATAAGCAAAGCGCCAGTAAAAAGCATTTTGATTAAAAGTGTCGGAAAGCCGGCAATCACTATCATCATTGCATTGCGAAAAACATGCTTATATAAAATCTGATTTTCGCTCAAACCTTTGGCGCGCGCCGTCAACACATATTGCTTGCTGATTTCATCTAAAAAAGAGTTTTTTGTAAGCATTGTCAGCGAGGCAAAACCGCCCACCACAATAGATAAAACCGGCAAAGCGATATGATGAAAATAATCTAAGACTTTTCCTAAAAGGCTCAAATTTTGAAAATCATCAGAAGTCAAACCCCGTAGCGGAAACCATTGAAAATAAACACCACCGGCAAAAAAGACAATCAAAAACACCGCAAACAAAAAGACCGGTATAGCTGAACCAAACACCACCAAAAGCGAGGTCAAAAAATCAAACCGACTACCGTCTGTCATAGCTTTTTTAATCCCGAGCGGAATAGCAATCAGATAAATAATTAAGGTTGACCAAAGCCCCAATGAAACCGAAACCGGCATTCGCTCCAAAATCAACGCGCCAACAGATTTATCCTGATAATAGCTTTGACCAAAGTCAAACATTGCGTAATTTTTAACCATTTTCACAAAACGTTTTGGCCAAGGCTCATCAAACCCAAATTGCTTTTCCAAAGCCTTGATTAAATCTTCCGGAACACCTTGCGCACCCTGATAATGCGTTGTTTGCGCTGTTTTAATTTGCGTTGTTGTGGCGGTAAATTGGGCTTTTGAATCAACATTCATACCCTGATATTTAGCGAGCATATATTCCACTGGGCCACCTGGCGCTAACTGAATAATGCAAAAATTAACCGTTAAAATACCTAAAAGTGTCAACGGAATAAGCAATAATCTTTTTAAAACATACTTCTTCATTTTTGCTCCAAAGATTTATCCCACCATGTCAAAGGTTGAAAGCCAACTTTTTCTTCTGGACGGGGCAGACCAAACTTGTTGCGATATCCCACCCGATGATAAGGCGAATACCACTGAAAAATAAGATAATTTTCATCAAGCAAAACTCTGTCCAAAGCCCGAACATAAGCTTCATATTCTTGGCGATTTTGAGCGCGGACAACACCGTCAATCAAGGCATCAACCACTTTATTTTGAATGCCCATAATATTATAACTGCCTGCCACATCGGCAGCTTGAGAGCCAAACATTTCTTTGAGCTCGTTACCAGGAAGATTACTCATACGGTACGACATAATAGCCATATCATAATCAAAATGATCCATACGATTTTTAAAAACATTAACTTCCAAATTCCGAAAAGTTGCTTCAACGCCTATTTTTTTAAGATTCGCAATAAAAGGCAACATAACGCGTGTAAAGGTCGTACCATTGGCAGAGTTGCTTAAAACTTCAAATGCGAGTGGCTCGCCTGTTTTGAGGTTCGTCATTTTGCCCTCAACAAAATCATAGCCGGCCTCTTTCAAAAGTCGCACCGATTCGCGCAAGTTTTCGCGAACTTTTTCCAAAGACGAATGATCCGGAAGCTTAAACGGCTTATTAAAAACAGAGGCATCAAGTTTGTCTTTAAACTTTTCTAAAATTTGTTTTTCCAAACCCTGTGGCAAACCTTTTGCTTCCAAGCCGCTGTTTGTAAAATAACTATACAAACGCTGATACTGTCCATAAAAAAGTTTTTCATTCGCAAAATCAAAATTAAAAGCCAAATTAATAGCTTGTCGCACGCGTTTATCTTGAAATTGAGGCTTTCTCAGATTAAAAGCAAAAAACTGCAACACGGCGGGTTCGTGGTGCATAAAGCTTTCTTTTATAACATTCTTTTGACGAACTAAATCGTTATCATACCCAAGCGCCCAAATTTTAGCGATATATTCTTCCCGAACATCAATATCCCCTGAAAACAAAGCTTGCAAAGTAACCGTTGTATCCTGATACCAATCAACCCTAATTTCATCAAAATTAAAAAAGCCACGACGGCTCGGCAAATTTGCCGCCCAATAATTTTTATTTTTTTCAAAAACAATAAAGCGCCCAACCTGAAAATCTTTTATTTTATATGGACCGCTACCCAAAAAAGGACGCAGTGTCGGCTTAGAAAAATCAAGCCCTTCCCAATCTTTGGCAGAAAAAATCTGTAACTGACTTAGAATAAGTGGCAATTCTTTATTCTGCGCGCCTTTTTTAAACCAAAAGCGAACATGGTGCGCGTTTACTTTTTCAACATGATCCACATCGGCATAATACACTTTATAAATAGGCGCGCCCTTTTCAATTAATGTTTCAAAGCTAAAAATAACATCATCAGCCGTCACGGGCGAACCATCGGAAAACTTAGCGTTTTCATCTAGAACAAACCCAACAAATTCATTTTTTAAATCAAGCTCAAAAGCTTTAGCAATCAGCGGATAAACAACGGCAGAATCATCTGAAGGCGAAACACCAAGCGTATCTAAAGTTAGTTGCGCCACGGTTGATGTTGCTGTACCTTTGAAGATAAACGGATTAAAATTATCAAAACCGCCATATTCGGGCATTACCAAGCGGCCACCTTTCGGCGCGTCAGGCCGAACATACGAAAAATGCGAAAAATTTTCCGGATATTTCGCCTGCCCATAAATAGAAAGATTTTTCTCAAAAGAAAAAGCCTTTAAGGAAAAAAACAACGTGAGGCAAAAGCAACATAAAGCCTTAATTTTAAGATTTATCTTCATTCATCCAGCCACCAAACGGATAAGCATATTCATCATTGGACGCAGGCTTTTTCTCATCGTCTTTTCCTGCCAACGAAATATCAAGCCGCGGTTCGGCAGATTCTTGCAAAGAAGGTTGTTCTTCTGCCGATTCGCTATCCATTTTTTCACGCAAAGTTTCAAAAAAATGCGCATCATCATCTTCTTGCGCTAAATCAGCGGCATTTGCCGATGTTTGTTCATCAGAACTTTTTTCAAATGGATTAATTTTTTGCCAAAACGATGTTTCAGGTTGTTGCTCTTTTTCAACAAAATCAGGCTCTGGATTGTTATTTTCCTGATTTTCAAGCATAACCTCTTTATCTTGATGAAGATTAGAAACCGATTCGGCAACCGGTGCTAAAATAGAATAAACCTTACCCAAAACTCCTGTTTCCAATATATTGATAAAGACACGGTCGCGATCATGTTTTTCAAGCAAAGCGCACAAGTTTTGATACCGATTGCAAAACTCCAAAAGCGTGCCGTTAAAAATGGAATCTTTGGCGGCTTTATCAGCAAGATAAGTGCTAAAATCATCATAATTATTTGATTCTTCAATCAAGGTTTTTCCAATAACCCAACGCTCGCCATTTTTAACCCGATGCCACAACTGTTCCATTTGCATAGAAGACGAAACATTGCAACGTTGTACAATTTCAGCCAAAAGTTCATTCAAATCTGCCACAAAAACATCAAACTTATGAATAATAAAACCGTCTTTAATCTCGTGTTCAGCCTCCAAAAGCACGCGCGCGACCAAATCGGTATAATCTAAGTTGCGTTTCATCAAATCAGAAAGTTTGAACATTTTATCATCAAACGACTGATCTCTTAAATAGCGATGAACTAACCCAAAAACCTGCCAAATAATCCAAATTGGCAAAAAGATAAGCGCGGTATACATCATAAAGACAACTGGCGTGAGCGAGGAAAAAGCCTCACTACCCAATTGCCCAAAAATATAGGTCAAAACATACACAACCCAAACAATTGTTGTAAAAACAGAAAAAATCAACGCTGCCAAAAACAATTTATCCACTCCCTCATCAAATGAAAGACAACATATTTTAGGCACAAATATCCGACTTTTCAACGAAAATTAACTTGATATGAAAAGAAAAATTAACAACAAAAAAATTATCTGATGAAATTATAAAAAAAAAGTGCTATGAAAGCTTATAAACAACCATAAGAGAGGGTAATATGCTTTCTGAAGATGAACAAACCGTGCTTGACTTTGAAAAAAACATTGTTGAGATTGAAGAAAAAATCAAGCATTTGCAAGTTTTAACCAAAGACGAAGACGTTGACATTACCAAAGAGATAAAACGCCTGCAGTCTAAGTTAAACCGCTCTCTTAATCAGGCTTATCAAAATCTAACGCCGTGGCAGAAAGCGCAGATTGCGCGTCATCCCAACCGCCCGCACTGTTTAGATTACATCAAGGCTTTAATAACCGACTTTGTGCCTTTATCAGGCGACCGACTTTTTGGCGATGACGAGGCTATGATTGCCGGTATCGGGCTTTTTGACGGTGTTTCGGTTGCTGTGATTGGGCAAGAAAAAGGTCATGACTTGGAAACGCGTATGAAGCATAATTTCGGCATGGCGAAGCCCGAGGGTTATCGCAAGGCGCAACGCCTAATGGATATGGCATCACGGCTTAAAATGCCTGTTTTGGCTTTTGTAGACACAGCTGGCGCATACCCTGGCGTAGATGCTGAAGCGCGCGGGCAAGCCGAAGCGATTGCATCTTCTATTGAAAAGTGCTTTCAAATCAAAACACCCTTAATTGCAACAATCATTGGTGAAGGCGGCTCCGGCGGGGCTATTGCTATTGCCACGGCAAATGTGGTTTTAATGCTAGAACACGCTATTTATTCGGTTATTTCGCCCGAAGGATGCGCCTCCATTTTGTGGCGCTCGGGCGATAAAACAAAAGAAGCAACAGAAGTTTTAAAACTCACCGCGCAAGATTTGAAAAATTTTGACGTGATTGATGAAATTATCCCCGAACCTTTAGGTGGCGCGCATCGCAAGCCTGAAGTCGTGTTTGAAAACTTACGCAAAGCTTTGCGCCGTTACATTAACCAAACAATCAACTTAGATGCTGATGAAATCAAGCGTCGTCGGACGGAAAAATTTTTGGATATGACGCGCCATTTAAAGCAAATTCCACAAACACCAAACAAAAAGTAATCAGGCTCAATGACTTTTATTCGTGGCATATTGCATAAAACATACAACGCCATGCTTGTAGCATCGGCGCATCGTTATGCCTTGTGGTTTTTGTTTGCGGTTTCGTTTGCCGAAAGTTCTTTTTTCCCGATTCCGCCTGATATTATGCTCATCCCAATGATTTTAGCAACGCCTTCAAAAGCTTGGCGGATTGCATTTTTATGTACTTTTGCAAGCGTGTTAGGCGGTTTTTTGGGTTATTTTATTGGCGTTTATTTGTTTGAATTGGTCGCCGAACCCTTGCTCCAGTTTTATGGTTACTTAGAAAAATTCAAAACTTTTGAAGGTTATTATCAGCAATATGGCGCATGGATTGTTTTTGGCGCGGGCATTACGCCCTTTCCCTACAAAATCATCACCATCGCAAGCGGCGCGGTACATTTAAACTTAGCGGTATTTACCATTGCTTCCATTTTAGCACGCGGTATCAGGTTTTATTTAATTGCTTGGCTTTTAAAAAGATATGGCGCGCCCATGAAAACATTTATTGAAAAAAACCTTGGTTGGCTTTCAATTTTGTTTTTAATCTTGCTTATTGGCGGATTCGCGCTTTTGAAATGGTTTTAATCAGTCGCCCTGCCTAATTTTTTCAATCAGCTCTTTAACTGTCGGGATTCCGTTGCGATACAGCGGATCTGTTGCAAACCGATAAACCTGATGCCCCGCAAACAACAAATGATCTTTAATACTGCCGCCATGTCCAACTTCGTAAAGTGTTTTATGAATACAATACGTTCTCGGATCAGGCAATTTTCCGGTTGTGCCATTAGCGCGCGACCATGTTGAAAACTGGCAAGCCGAAAGGCATCCCACGCATTCCGCGCGATCTTTCTTCATTTTTTGCCATTCTTCCGGCGTTAAAAACACAACGGTTTGATCCGGCGTTTCCTGAACAACCGTAAAGCCCTCGTTCATTTGACGCTCGGCTTTTGGCGCATCTTCCGGCTTAATATAAACCGTGCGATTAGGGCTCATTTCAAGCGCGTGTGAAAAGGTTTCATTGGGTTCTTTTTCAAAAGCCACCTCACCTTTTTGACGCTCAATCAAACGTTCCAGGAAAGAGTTTTTAATCGCGGACGAGAAAAAGCCTGTCGGGCTGAATTTTTGCAAAATGACATCGCCTTTTTTAAGATTCAACATCAAATTTTTCCAAGCATCACTAATCGGGCTTTCTTGGGTAATCATCGGCCGTGTGCCAAACTGAAACGCCACATCGCCTAGCTCCGGATTATCAATATAATCTTCCCAATCGCTTAATTTCCAAACACCGCCGGCAATAATAATCGGCGTTTTTTCAAGGCCCAAAGCACGCATCACGCGCCTTAACTCCACCAACCGCTGATACGGTGGTTCGGGCTGAGTCGGATTTTCGGCATTGGAAAGCCCGTTATGCCCGCCAGCAAGCCACGGATCCTCATACACAACGCCACCCAAAAACTCAGCGCATTTAGAATAAGCCCTTTTCCACAAAATTTGAAAAGCGCGCGCAGAAGAAATAATTGGGTAATAATACACGCCGTACTTTGAAGCTAATTCGCCCAAATGATAAGGGAGTCCAGCGCCACAAGTCACACCGTGAATAAGACCTTTAGCGCCTTGTAAAATACGTTCAATCATTTGCTCTGAATCAGCCATTTCCCAAAGCATATTCATATGAATCCGCCCCTTGCCACCACTAATTTCATAAGCAAGTTTAGCTTGATCTATACCGCCTTGAACGGCATATTCCACCATTTCAGAATGTCGTTCCGTCCGAATACGTTTTGTAAAATGCTCCAAAATCACATGCCCCTGATTATCAAGCGCATCAGGGCTCACGCCCGAAAACGTACCCACGCAATTTTCATGCGCCCAAGCGCCGGCACTACGCCCATTGCTAGCATTAATGCCTTTACCGCCCTCAACAAGGGGCAAAACTTCTTTGCCCGATAAAATAATGGAATTTAATTTTTTCAACTTCGGATCCTTTTCAAAAAACTTTTTCTAATATAATCATTTCCGAAAAAAAGAAAAGTAGGCACTTTCCGAACATATAGTTTCCTTCAAGAAACTATTGGCGTGTTTCCTGATGTTTTGAAAAAAATATTTTTTGGATAATTTATCAGGGAGCGACTGAAAACAAAATTTGCCTGATTTGATTTAATAAAACAAAAGACAAGCCCAAATTAACATAGGCATAAATCAGGAGCATATTCATCAAAGCCTGATTTTGCAATAGCGGCAACTTTTTTTGAGCAAATGACAAAACCCCTTGAAGTCCTTGCGCCACAAGAAACATAGCCAAAATCTGAACACTCCATCCACCAGATGTCAAAATATTTTTAAACGGCAAAAGCATAAAGCTTAAACAACCCCAAAAAACAAAATAAAGCGCCACAAAAGCCAAAGCAATTTTATGAAGTTTAATAAATTCGCGTTGTTTTTGACGGCGCAATTCCTGATTTTTTTCATTATTGATTTCGGTAATCGGCATACCGCGAACTTTTGCGGGGCTTTCATTTTCCTCTTTCACCGCGGCCAATTTGCGTTCAAATTTTTCTTCAACAGCGCAAAGCCCACAGCCTTTAGACGTAAAATAGGAGTGATCCGGATTTTTTTTGCAAGTTTTTAAGTTTCGGAACAAGCTTTCCAAATGGACTTGCCAGTCTTTGGCAGAAGGTCTTTTTTGCCCTTTAAGAAAGGCGCGATCAAAAAGACCGAGCGTTTTTTTATCAAAGTAAGTATGAATACTATATGGATGCGGCTCTTGATATGTATCAGGCCACATACCATAAGCATAATGATATTGTTCAATACGCGTTTGAATGGGCAGATTTCCATCTTCCGATTTGCGAGGCGTCCCTGAAAACGGATGAATCCCGTTATTTAAAAGCTTAAAGATAATAACCGCCAAGGCAAACCGATCTTGTTCTTCGCCCATTTCCGCGCAAGTTTGCGTCATGCCTTCGGGATAAATATATTCTTCGCTCACATATTCGGCAGGAAAGCGCTCTTTTAAGCCAGCAATAGAAAAACCGTCGCAATCAAACATAGCGACCAACATATTTTCTTTATAAACTGAAACATTGGCCGGCTTTAAATCTACAATATAATGTCCGCATTTATGAAGTGCCGCCACCATAGAGGCAACATTATACGCGGCATATAAGCGGTTAGCATAGCTTTCCGAAAGCCCCATTTTGCGCCGAACGGCTTTTTGCATTAAATGATCCAACGAAACAGCGTCTTCTGTTTTAATCAAAGGCATCAGATAGCCAACGCAAAAGCCTTTATCATCTTCCAAAACAGCCTTTGGCCACGCCAACTGAACAAAAGGTCTGTCATCATAAATAATCGGATCAATATGAGGTTGATTTTGGAGCATAGCTTCAAGCTTGGGACGATATTGCCGACTTTTATTTTTATCATGAAAAATTTTAGCCACCAAATCTGGATGATCTATAACGGCATAAATTTTACCGCCGGCACCGCCTTTATTCAAAATTTTGCCAAGACTAATTTTTTCAAAGCTCCCGTCGGCATATAAGGCATGATAAATAACTTCTTCCGGCATTTAGAACCCCGCCCACAAAAGTGTTTTATCATCAGGATTTAAGCGATGCGCCGTCGGTGTTGAAAGCGTGTTATTAAGTGCGCGCAAAGCCCTGCCCCGATTTTTTTCCAAACGCAAAAAAGCATCAATCGGCGTCACAAATTTTTGTTCCAAATATTCCAAGCCGTCTTTAAAGGCAAAGCCTGTCACACCGTCAGTCATCAGCATTAAGCTTTTTGCTTTTTCAAAAGGTGTAAAGCGCAGACTATCTTGCCAATCATCCATGGTATAAAAATATGTTTCGCAAGAAAAAACACCATTTTCAGGACGTGAAATAACCGCGCCGCCATTTTCTTTAAGCAAAGCCACAGCCGCCCCGTCGCCAATATGAAAAAACAAGCCTTTGTTTTGATGACAAACAGCGCCTACAACGGTTGCGGCAAAATCAATTAAGCCCTCTTCACTCTTAAGCGCATTAAAACGATGCAATATCAACTTTTGGCGCGCTGTTTCCAAAGCCTCTGAAACTTTGCGCCTCATATCCTGAAATTGCGCGCCGATAAGCATATCACAAAGTGTCTCACACACAATTTTAGCCCCGATTTTACCATATTTCGCCGAACCCGCGCCGTCAGCAACCACAGCAACGAGCTTTGAACCGCGCGTTAAATGGCAAAAATAATCCTGACAAGGCAGATTTTTGCTTGTATGATAAGCGCCACGGACACTTGCGGCAACAACGGAAATTTGAGAAGGCTTATTTTTCATTCCAATCGTCAATATCCTTTAACAAATCGTCCGCATTCGGAGCGGCCTTAGAAACACAAGAAACGCTTCGCGACAACCACAGAAAAAATTCGGTAAATTTAAGACCTGTCAACCGTTTGGGCGAAATTTCAGAAAACCGCGCCAACTTCTCTAAATTAGCGCCTTGTGTTCCAACGGCATGAATAATCACTTTTTTATTGTGTTGAGCCAAACGGCATTTATCAGCGGCCTGCTCCCAGCCATAATCGGTTGGTTCGCCGTCTGAAATCAAAAAAATCCACGGCCGTTTAGAAGTTACGCCACAAGAATCATAAAGCGTTTTTTGTTTTTCAATTTTATCAAGCGCCAATTCCATAGCCTTACCCAAAGGCGTCAAGCCACCGGCTTCCATAACAGGCGCCGTAAAGTCCATAGCATCAACCCAATCAGCGCTAACAACCGCCTCGTCTTTGCCACAAGCCTTAATAACCAAAATTTGCACGCGCGAACTAGCATCAATATCGTCTTTAAGTTCTTTTTCCAAGGCGGCTAAACCGGCGTTGAGCTGTTTAATCGGCTCGCCCCGCATAGAACCTGAACAATCCAAAACCAAAACACAAGGCGTGCGTTCATTAGCATTATCAGCAAATTCCACATACGGAATAACAACTTCTGAAACGTCTTTTGCCATCTTCAAATCCTTTAATAAGCGGGGTACGAATGCGGATAACCGCTACCTTCCGGCGGCACCGGACTTGAGATTTTACCGCACGCTGAAAGCGTTAAAAGCGCGCACAAAACCAAAAAGCAACATAAAATTTTCATTTTTTCACCTTTTTTCTTGTAAGTCTTTTCAAAACAGATTATATTCGCTCCAAAATAAATTACAAAGCAAATTTAAGGATTTTAACAGGCAATGAACAAACTTTTTAAAAAAATCGCTCTGCTGGCTCTTCTTTTATGGCCAATAGTTGTAAGCGCCAAAGAAGGCATTAAACTTTATGATGAACCGCGCAACGTTTCGCAACGAGCATTTCAGCATCAAAGCGGGCAAATGCTTAAGTTAGCTGATTTTAAGGGCGATTTTGTTTTAGCACTCTTTTGGTCGCGCGATTGTGGTCCTTGCATTAAAGAGCTTAAAAGCCTGAATAATTTTTATAAAGAGACTTCGTCACACGGTGTTCAATTAGTACTCCTTTCGCCCTCCAACGAGTGGGATTCTGTGGCCGAACAAAAAAAGTTTTTAAAAAAGTACGGCGCGCCTGATGTACCTTTTTACATAGACGAACGTGGACGTTTAGCTTCTGATTTAGGCGTATATTCGCGTCCGCACACGGTTTTAATCAATCAAAACGGGCAAGAGATTGGTCGCATTCGCGGCAGTGCCAAATGGGATGATCCCCGCGTCATTGATTATATCTACAAATTAAAAGAAAAATCCTCCAACTCTTAGACTTGTTTAACCATTTATTTAAACTTGACTTTTAAAATAAATTGTGATACATTTAAAGGAGTTGGAACAAGGACAACGAAAATGCGCAGAATTTTGTTTATTCTTATGTATTTAACTGTCACATGCTTTGCTTATGAAGCAAGGGCGCGTTCTTGCCTTTTGGCTACCCAATTTGCAACCGGCGACTGTATTGTTTTTAAGCCAGGTTTTTGTGAAACACTTGGTACTGAGAAATGTGTATCAACTGGCGTGATAGAGTATAGCTGTATTTCTGATGTAGACGGCAAAGAGCACTTTTACTGTGGCACTTGTACAGAAAAATCTTATCCGCCAGCAGAAGTTGCTGGTCCATATGAACAAAATTCAAAAAAGACTTATCGTTGTGAAAAAGATTTTAAAGATAGTGCTTGTGGGTGCTCTATAGAAGACACAAAATGTAACACTGATGTTTTTCCACACCAAGCTGAAGATTGTGATGCTGCTGGGTTTACAAATGCTTACTTGGGCGAAAAGGGTGCTTGTATAGACCCGAAAACCATTGGCAAAACAAATGTAAAACATTTAAGCTCCTGCGAATGTGACCGTCAAAAATATCCATTCACATGTTCGGAAGAAGGTTTCAAAATACCTCGCGCAGCCACTCAAACCGACTACTGCAAAGATAGTGCGGGTCATACTTATTACTCTTATTGCGACTGCAACAACAACGAGGACTGGGTATCAGAACCATGCGCAGATCGTGTTGATGGCTGTACATCTGAAAAAGAACAAAAAGCCAACAATGCCGCGCATACATCTCTATGCTACCATTGCCAAAACACGCCCTGCTCCATCAGAAGTCAAGATACACCTAGCAATCAATTAAATTTGGAGGTTTTGTATTGCAAAGACAATGCTGAAAAAATCAGACAGAACTGCGCTAAAAACGGCACTTTAGCTGAGGGCTATATTGGCGCTGAATGTTGCGCCGCATTTAACTACTCTTATGTCGGAAGCGGCACATGCAAAAATGGAAGTACCGGACCTCTATGCCCATTTGATAAAAACTATATGTTCTGTCAAGCAAACTAAAAATTAAAAAAGCCCCACTTATGAACTGTTCCCACAAAAATTTGAACAGTTCCCAAAGCGGGGCTCTTTTTAATGGGGCGGACGATGAGGCTCGAACTCACGACAACCGGTACCACAAACCGGGGCTCTACCAACTGAGCTACGTCCGCCGTCAGTAAATGCGTTTTTACACAGATTATTTTTGAAAGTCAACAAAAAAATTAATTCTCTAAAATTTTTATAAAATTAACTCTTTATTCGCGATTTAAGGGTTAAAATACACATATATGCACCTTAAAAAGATGAAAAAGATGAAAATAAGATTTTATAGTTTAATACTTTTATGCCTTTTAATATTAACCCCCTCTTTAGCAAGGGCTTCCGTTTCTTCCATTATGATTGATGCGGAAAGTGGCTCTGTTTTATACGATGACAATGCCGATACTTTGCGTTACCCGGCATCTTTAACCAAACTCATGACGCTTTACATTACCTTTGATGCCTTAGAAAAAGGCAAACTTTCCTTAGATGATGAGCTCAAAATTTCTTATACTGCCGCCAATCGTTCCCCTTCTCGTTTAGGCTTAACCCCTGGTAAAACCATTGATGTTCGCACCGCCATTTTAGCCACAATCATAAAATCAGCCAACGATTGCGCTTCCGTTTTAAGCGAGGCTTTAGCCAAAGACGAGCGCGAATTTGCCCATTTAATGACAGAAACGGCACATAAACTGGGCATGAAAAACACCACCTTTAAAAATGCGTCTGGCTTACCAAACCGCGCGCAAAAAACAACCGCGCGAGATATGGCTATTTTAGCCTCTGCGCTTTATCATCATTTTCCACAATATTACACTTGGTTTTCCATACAGTCTTTTGAATTTGAAGGCAAAACCATATCTTCACACAACCCAATTTTAAAAGATTTTGCCGGCGCGGATGGTCTCAAAACAGGCTACACAGCCGCCGCGGGGTTTAATATTGTGACTTCCGCAAAGCGGGGCAATCATCGTGTGATAGCCGTCACCATGGGACACAAACAAGCCAAAGAACGCGACCAAAAAGTTTATGCAATGATGGATAAAGCATTAACGCAAATGGAGCGCTCCAACAAGGTCAATCCTAAAGCCTTAAAAACAGAAATCAACCGCTCTGTCAAGCCTTTGCCCCAAGCTAAAAAAGTTCAAAAAAAGACAAATAGTTTAGCGCAAAATTGGGTTATTCAAATGGGCGCGTTTAACACATATCAAGCGGCCTTGAATTTAGCGCAAAGAAATCATAAAAAATTATCTGCTAAAATGAGTGCCGGCAAAATTTATATTGAAAAATCAAACTCTGCAAAGGGATATATTTATCGGGCGGAACTTGCCGGCTTAAGCCGTACAAACGCTCAAAGAGCCTGCTCAATTTTGAAAAAACAAAACCAAAGTTGCTTAATAAAACAAGCGCTTAAAGCCAAAACATACGCGCAGAGGTAATATGACTCAAATTATTGCGTTAACGAGCTTTAATCATTTATCAGGCAAAACGCTCATAGCCGCGCATTTAGCGGTAATGCTCGCCAAAGACTACAAAACTGCCGTCTTTGAAGAGGCAAACAAGCAAAGCCCCTTATCCGAATTTATTGCCAAGCGTTGTCATTTAAACATCAGCGACAAGCATGCGCTTTCTTTGCCGGCTTATCATCAGCTTTTTAAGACAAACTTCAAAGAACTCTCCGCGCCTTTTGACGTTGTGATTTTAGATTCGCCTGCCGCAGAATTTTTACCGCTAGCAGATATTGTCATTACGCCTTTAAGGCATTTAGAAGGGTTTAAGTCTTTAAGCAATGCGCAAAGTCCTTTTGCTTCCACCATTTGGGAGGCCAAAAAGCAACGCGCATCAAAAGGCAAGAACACTTTCAAATGGATTGTTTTGCCAAACGATGATGACGCGGCTTTTGATAATCTACAACTTCAAAAGTCAGCGCAACTTTTAGGTTTTGAAATTGCCCCGCATTTGGAAAATCGCGCCGAGTATGCGCAAGGCATCAAAACAGGCATTACCGTTATAGACAAGGATATTCAATCTTTAAAAAACCTTTTTGATATGTCCGATTTATATGCTAGACGCAACTTAAAAAAAATAACCGATTTTATTTGGCGAAATAAATAAATTTTGCTTTACGTTTCAAATATTTTAGAGTTAAATAAATATTATTATGAAAAGGAGTGAGACGCATGATTAAAACTGTTCAAACCACACCATACACGGATCAAAAAATGGGCACCGCCGGCATCAGAAAAAAAGTAACGGATGTTGTGCGCCAAAATTATGTTGAAAACTTTATCCAAAGCCTGTTTGACGCCATTGGCGGCGTGAAAGGACAAACTTTTGTGATTGGCGGTGACGGCCGTTTTTATAATGATATTGCCATTCAAAAAATCATCAAAATTGCCGCGGCAAACGGTATGAAAAAACTCATCATCGGGCAAAACGGCTATATGTCAACGCCGGCAAGCTCCAACGTTTTGCTCAAAAATCATGCCGACGGCGGCTTAGTGCTTTCCGCCTCGCATAACCCTGGTGGCGAAAAAGGCGATTTCGGCATCAAATACGCCACCAAAAGCGGCGGACAATGCTCCTCACAAATCAGCGATGCGATTTATGCCAAAAGCAAGGAAATCACATCTTTCAAGATTGAAGATGCGCCCGATGTTAACTTGAAAAACATCGGTGTGCAAAAACTCGGCAACATGGAAATTGAAATCATTGACCCGATTGTTGATTATGTTGAGATGATGCAAAACATTTTTGACTTTGAGGCCATTAAAAAACTTTTCAAATCAGGCTTTACCATGTGCTTTGACGCGATGAACGCTGTCACAGGTCCTTATGCGATTCGCATTTTTGAAGAAATTTTGGGCGCGCCCAAAGGCTCTGTCAAAAACTTTACGCCAAAGCCTGATTTTGGCGGGCTTCACCCTGATCCGAACCTGATTTATGCCAAAGAGCTGGTTGACTTAATGTATTCTGATCACGCGCCGGATTTTGGAGCGGCAAATGACGGCGACGGCGACCGTAATATGATTTTGGGACGCAAATTTTTTGTAACCCCGAGTGATAATTTAGCCCTTTTGACCGATAATTACAAACTTATTCCGGCTTATAAAAACGGCATTTACGGCGTGGCAAAATCGGCGGCGACTTCAACGGCGGTGTGCCGTGTGGCAAAAGCTTTAAATGTGGATTGCTATGAAGTGCCGACAGGCTGGAAATATTTTTGCAATTTAATGGATTCTAAGCGCATCACATTTTGCGGCGAAGAAAGCTTTGGCGCAGGTTCAAGCCACATTCGTGAAAAAGACGGCATTTGGGCTGTTTTATTCTGGCTTAATATTTTAGCCGTCACAGGCAAAACGGTGGAAGAAGTCGTCCGCGATTTTTGGGAAAAATACGGCCGGAGCTATTATTTGCGCTTTGACTTTGAGGGCATTGACACAACCGTCGCCGATAAGCTGATGGCAGATTTAGAAACAAAACTCCCAACCTTAAAAGGCAAAGATTTTAACGGTTACAAAATTTCCGAGGCAGGCGCCTTCATTTATCACGACCCTGTGGACGGCTCAAGCACCAAAAACGGCTTGGTCGCACGGTTTGAAAACGGCGCGCGGATTGTTTACCGCCTTTCAGGCACAGGCACAAACGGCGCAACGCTTCGTGTTTATTTAGAAGTTTTTGAAAAATCAAACTTTGATGCCGAACCGAAAAAAATGTTAGAACACCTTGCCGAAGTTGCCTTTGAAATTGCAGAAATTAAAGCGCGCACGGGCAAAACAAAAGCGGATGTCATCACATAAAAAGGCTATAAAAATGCAAAAGCAAAACACGCCCGATAGGCCTTATCAGCAATTACAATCTACACTTATTGCCTTAGTGTATGTTTTGATTGCGCTATGCATAAACTTGCTTTTGTTTTTTGTTTTTCCGCAATATTCGCTCGCGCTTGGTTTAGGCGTTTTGTTTATTACGGCTTTATCAGTCATTTTAACGATTCGCACCTTAAGCGTGAGTGAAACAGCTATTGCTTACGGCGGTTTTGTACATGAAATGATGCAAAGCAATGACGTTATCAAACGTATTGAAGACGCGCTTGATAACCCTTTAATTGAAAACGTGCCGTCCGAGCAATTTTTTCAAGATTCGCCGAGCGTTATGTCAAAACTGCGTTCTATGTTGATTGAAAACGAAGATTCTTTTGGGTTTAAGCGCTTAGAAGAAGCACACCGCCACTTAAGGGAAGAAACGGTTGAGCTAAATCTTTATAACCACGGACAAGTACAATGGTTCAACGTTCATTTTAAGCCTGTTTCACTTAAGAAGACGGAGATTTTTGAAGAAGAATATTCCATTGAAAAGATCAAACGCGAAACATATTTTTTGTGGACGCTAAAAGACATCACGGCGCAAAAAAACATGGAGCAGATTTTTGAAGAAGAACGACGCAATTTAAATAACTTTATTCAAAATATGCCCATTGGCATTTATATAACTGATTCCAAGGGCAACATTGAATACGCCAACGAAACTTTTGCGCAACAGCTTTTAGCCTCACGCGATGAAATTTTGGGTCAAAACATTGCAAAGTGGAACACCTCTGAACACCCCTTAGAGACCTTTAAAGGTTTTGGAATTTTTCAAACTCAAAGCGGCACAAAAGAAAATTTTTACCTGATTCAAAACATTTTCAAAGAAAATGATGAATTAAAAATCAAAGGTTACACGCTTCAAGAACTGCCTGACGGCATGGAAGTTTTGGAAAGCTTAAACGATTCGCTTGATAAAATAAATTGGTTGTTCAGATATGCACCCACAGGCATTTTATTTATCAATCATCAAAAGCAAATAGAAAAAGCCAACGCCAAAGCCGCCGAAATTTTGGGGACTACGCTCAAAGATTTACAAGAGCAAAACTTATCGCATTATTTTCAAGACACAACCTTAAAGCTTTTGGAAGATTTAGATTCGCGTTATGAAAAATCTGCTCAGAAAAGCAAAGAACTACACAAAATTGAATCGCGGCTTAAAAATAATAAAATCGTGCGCATCATCACAGCACCCCAACAGCACAAACACACGAAAGCGCAAACCTATGACGGGCTTATTTTATACTTAACAGACGCCACCGAGCAAAAAGATTTAGAGCTTAAGTTTGCGCAAGCACAAAAAATGCAAGCTATGGGGCAATTGGCCGGCGGTGTAGCGCATGACTTTAACAATCTGCTGACCGCTATGATTGGTTTTTGTGATTTGTTGCTCCAACGGCACAGCATCGGCGATCCCTCTTATGCCGATTTAACGCAAATTAAACAAACAGCGATTCGCGCGACCAGACTTGTCCGCCAACTTTTGGCTTTTTCGCGGCAACAGCCCTTAAAGCCTGAGCTGATTGATGTGACTGAAAACTTTATGGATTTAAGCCAAATGCTCAAACGCATTTTAGGCGGGCAAATTCAGCTTGAATTTCAACATGGCTCGGATTTAGGTTACATCAGAGTTGATCCCGTACAATTTTCGCAAGTCATTATCAATTTAGCCGTAAACGCTAAAGACGCGATGGAGGGCAAAGGCAAGCTCAGCATATCCACCTATGCCGAAACTTTGCGCGAACCTTATCAATTTGGCGCTGACATCATCGCGCCTGGCGAGTTTGTGGTTATTAACGTGACCGATACAGGTTGTGGCATTCCGCCCGAAAACTTAAACCGCATTTTTGAGCCGTTTTTCTCTACCAAAGAAAATGTTGTTGGCTCCGGAACAGGCTTAGGCTTAGCAATGGTTTACGGCATTGTTCGCCAAACGGAAGGTTTTATTAAAGTTCAAAGCACGCTTAAAAAAGGCACAACGTTTTCCATTCATTTGCCACGGTTTACTTCTAAAGATGTGCCTGAAGCCGAAAAGCCACAATCTACCGAATCTCCACAAACACCGCTTTTGACCTCGCTCAATGCCCAAAACGGCAAACTGATTTTAGGGTTAAACGTTTCTAAAATAGATCATAGCTTTGTTTTAACTGATAACTTACACAAAACCAAAATCTTGTTTGTTGAAGATGAAGATTCCGTCCGCACTTTCGCTGTTCGGGCGCTTAAAAAGAAAGGCTTTGACGTCTGCGCTTGTGAAAACGCTGAAGCCGCTTTAGAGCTATTAGAAAAAGATAAAAACTTTGATTTGCTCATCACCGATATGATGATGCAAGGGCTAAATGGTGTGGAGTTAGCAAAAAAGGTCATTCAGCAAATTCCAAATATCAAAGTCATTGTTTCATCAGGCTATTCGGAAGAGATTTTCCGGCACGAGATAAAAGATTGCGCCGACTTTGGGTTTATTGCCAAGCCTTATAGTTTGGGCGACTTAACCAAGAAAGTACAAACCACCTTGGAAGGAGAGTCACAAACATGATTAAGCCTGCCGATCAGCTTTTCTTTAAGTTTGAGAACAGCCCCGACTATTCGCGCGAAGATTTTATGCCTTCAAAGTGCAATGAAGAGGCTTTACGCGCGGTAGAATCTTGGCCGAATTGGTCGTTTTTTGCCTTGGCATTATACGGACCATCAGGTTGTGGCAAAACGCATTTAGCGCATATTTTTGCCTCCAAAGTACAACAAAGCTTGCAAAAACCTGTTCGCGTTTCAATTTTGCAAACAGCGCAGATTAACCTTAAAAAAATTGACCGCATTTATGCTGAAAATCCTTGCTTGGTGATTGATAATTTAACCCAAGTTGTTGACAATGAGGCGCTTTTTCATTTGTTCAATATGTACCAAAACAGTGGCGGTTATTTGCTGATAACTTCAGAAGAAGCTTTGGCGCGTATGCGTTTTAAGTTGCCTGATTTACAATCACGCTTAAAACTCATACCAAGCATTGCCATTGGCGAACCTGATGATGAAATGCTTTCAGCCCTTATTGTTAAGCTCTTTTTTGATAGACAGATGACAATTTCGCAAGAAGTTTTAAATTACATTTTGCAAAATATGCAACGTTCATTTGCTTACGCGCGCAAGCTTGTCGCCGAAACAGATGCTATTTCTTTGGCAAGACAACGCGCCGTCAGCATTCCAATAATCAAAGAAGCGATGAGCATTATCAACAGTAATATTCAGCCAGATTTTTTCAAATAAAACTCAAAAATTGCGATATTTAAACACGCCGTTTTCATAACCTTGAATAGATTTATCTGTTTCAGCATTTTCAAGGCGTTTAAGAGCATAAGCGACATATTCTTTTTCGCGTTCAATACCAATAAAATGACGCCGCAATTTTTTAGCCGTCACCGCTGTTGTGCCTGAACCACAGAATGGGTCAAAAACAACATCGCCCTCATGGCTAGATGCTAAAATAAGTTTTGCAATTAATTTTTCGGGTTTTTGCGTTGGATGCGGTGTATTTTCAGACATTGACCAAAATGGAATAGAAATATCTGTCCATATATTAGACGGCGCCGTCAAGCGAAATTTACCGCCCTGATGTTCGCCCCAATCTTTCGGCTTACCATTTTCATCGCGATAAGGCGCGCGAACCGGCCGCATCATTTTAACATCGTCAAGGTTAAAAGTATAACTTTCCCCTTTTGTTAAAAACCAAATATCTTCCAAGCAATTTTTCCAATTATTCCGTGCGCCGCGCCCTTTATCTCTTTCCCAAGAAATGCGGTTTTGCAACATCAAATACTTTGCCGCCACAGGTGCAACGACAAGCGAACTTTTCCAATCAGCGCAAATATAAACAGAGGCATTATCTTTTAACAACCTAAGTGTTTTTTTAAGCCACTTATCAAGCCACTTAGCATAAGCGCGATTATCCATAGCCTTAAAAGTTTTACCCGAAAAAACTTTCGTCAGATTATAAGGCGGATCAACAATCATTAAATCAACCGATTTTTCAGGCAAATAATCAAGCGCCTTAAAGGTATCTTGCCAAATAATGGAATCCAAAACCACATCTAAAGGCTGCGCCGACTTCAGTTGTAATGCTTTTGCCGCCAATTTAGAAATTTGACGGGCATTTAGCTCAAGTGTTCGGTTTCGGGGCGCTTTCGGCACTATTCTTCCCCAAACTTTGAACCGACAAGCAACGTCAAGGCATCAAGCGCTTCTTTGGCTTGTTTGCCACCAACTTTAACATGAATAGATGTTCCTTTAGAGGCAGCAAGCATCATCAAACCCATAATAGAAGTGCCACTCACACATTGCCCCAAGCGCTCCACTTCAACTTCAGCATCCAAATTTTCAATAGCTTTCACAAAAGCGGCAGCGGCACGCGCATGCAACCCTTTTTGATTAAGAATTTCCAAATCAGCTTCAAGCAGTTGTTCCGTCATTTTTTCTGCCCCAAAATTTCAGAAGCGATATGAATATATTTTTTACCAGCTTCCTGCGCGCCCAACACAGCGTCTTTCAAGCCACATTCCTTGCGTAACGAGGCAAGTTTAATCAACATAGGCAGATTAACGCCGGCCAAAATTTCAACCGGTGACTTATCCATAATAGAAATAGCCAAATTAGAAGGTGTGCCGCCAAACATATCGGTCATCACAATCACGCCTTCGCCGGTATCCACATGCTTAACTTTATCCAAAATTTCCGCACGGCGACTTTCCATATCATCTTCAGGCCCAATGCAAACCGTCCCAATTTGACTTTGTTTGCCCACGACATGTTGCATAGCCGACAAAAACTCGTCAGCCAAGCGTCCGTGCGTTACTAAAACCAAACCTATCATGCTTTGTGTCCGCCTGTCCAACTTTTAACTGTACCAAAAGATTCAATAACTTCAGCGCGACTTTTAGCTTTCACGAGTTCATCAGCGCGTGTTTGCCGTCCGTTAAAGACAATCTCTTCCACATTATCAACCGGGACGCCATAAACTCTTTGAACAACATCGCCCAAAAGTTCCACAATCATCACAAACTCGGATTCGGCTAAAACATTTCTAGTTTCAGCGTCAATATTATCTAAGCGGACGGCCAAACGTTCATCCCGACGCAACAATGCAGTTTGTTTACCGTCAAAAGCCAACGTTGGATTAACCGGCGTCCCCGGCCGAGCATCAATAAAAATAGCAAGCTCGCCGTATTTGTTTTGAATAATCTCATAAAAATCCTGTTTTTCAACGAGAGTATAATACTGATTTTCCATAAATTTCCTCTTTCATGTTACAAGTTGATAAAGGTATTATAAAACAATCTCTCAAGACTGTCAATTTAAGAGTTTTTTTATCGGCTTAAATTATCATCACGTTGCGCCATGGGCTTTGTTGGTCTTTGTTCTTGCTGTGTTTTATTTGTTTTTTGCGTTTTTGCAACTTTCTTTTTAAGCTTTGTTTTTTGAATATCTTGCCCTGATTTTTCCAAAATCAGCTCTGCAATAGACTTTTCATCTGTTTTTCTTTCGCCAACGCGCACAATATCCTTTACATCAAGCTCTTTTAGGGCTTTGTCACCGGCGGTTTGTTGAATTTGCCGAACCCCTTTAACAAAAGGTTTTATTTTCTCGCCTTGAACTTTTCCTTTCAGGCTAAAATGTTGACGAGCCTCTTTTTGAACCAGATTTTTCTTCATTTTTTCAGGATCATAAACGGTTTGTTGCAAACTTTGCGCGGCGGCCTTACGCGAAACAGCGACAAGCCCCATATCCTTCACAAGTTTATTAGCTGTGCGCAAAGCCTCAAGGCGACCTGTTTCTTGTTGCATATTGGTTTGCTTAAGCGTATTTTTTTGCATAAACAGATTTTTTTCAGCTTCATTGAGTGACTGATACATCAAATGTTCGTCCTCTAAAAGCCGGATAGGAACATAAGTGCCGTTTTCCTCATCATCTTCATCAAAAGCGTCTTTAATTTTAGCTGGGATTTTACCTAGCGGCAAAATTTTTGTTGGCTTTTGCAAAATTTTCTTTTGTTCTTTTTGGTTTTGCTTGGCGCGATACTGCTCAGCCGCAAGCGTATTATGTTTTAAGGTCAAACGCTCCTGAAAATCAAAGCCCGACTTTTTCCAATCAAAGCTTGCTTCTTCTTCCGTTTGTTGTTGTAAATCAGTTTCGTCTTTCGTCATATCGGTATCCTATTTTTGGAGTTGATATATAATCATCGTAGACTGATCTGGCAACGCAAAAGGTTGCGCTTCAACCACCTGCCCGTCATCACGCTCCGCCAAAAAGCGCGCGCAGACATCAAACATTTGGCGCATCATCTGAAGTTTAAGAACATTCCAGTCTTCCGCCGATTGGAAAAAGCCCTTTTGCATATCTAAAACCTCTGAAACAAAAGGCATTTCTTGCAATTGCTCGGGCGAAACATTCCAAAAGCGGCAGTATGCCGGATTATAAAACCGCAAATGCCTATCAGCGCCAAACACCACAATTGGTTTATCCATGTGTTCCAAAATATTTTGCTGAACACCAATAAATTCATTAAGCATACGCGTTGCCGCAAGCCTATCTGAAACATCTTCATAGGCAAACATTAAACCGTTGGGATGCACAGCAACCAAGCGCCGCACCGTGCGTCCGTCAGGTAAATGCATCAAAAGTTCCTGCGGTTCAATCAGGTTTTGAAAAAGCTTTTCCTCCGCGTTTTTATAAGACTTAAAATCACTAACTTCCGGCAACAGCCGATTATCGCGCACTGCTTCCAAAAAGTCTTGATAAGAGGGCGTATTATCTAAAAATTCTTTTTTCAACTGCCACATTTTCATAAAAGCTTCGTTATAAAAAACAAGCTTTTTTTCAGGGTTAAAAAGCGCAAACGCCGTTCCCAAAGCCGAAAGCACATTCAAATGCGCGTCTTGATGAATTTGAAAGCGCCGCTTAACTTCATCAAGCTCTGAAACATCGGTTAGCATGCCGACAGTTCCCGATTCGCTTGTTGATTTTGAAGGATGAAGAGGTGTTTCAAGAGCCTCAAACAAATAAACGCGCCCTGCCACAACAATATGCAGATTTTCTTTTTGAGTTTTGCCCGATTCTTGCGCTTTTTGCGCCATATTTTTCAAGAACAAATCTGTTTGCGGATTAATTTCAAACGGATTTTGCGCCCCACCATGACAAAGCGCCTTATAATAAGCGTTTGCCAAGATAATTTCCGATTTTTCATTTCTTAGCCAAACCGGCGTATTCATTTGTTCAAACATATTTTGATAAAGTGTCAATTGGCGAACAAAGTCATCTTTTTCCGCCCGGAGATGATTAATTTCAAGCATTTCAGGGCTTAAATCTTTAAACCAGATTGTATCAGCATACAAATTACCATCTGCGCCATTAATTTTAAGCCCCCAAACAGCCAAAATCTGCTGATTTTCTTTAAGCTTGGCGCGATATTCAAAATCAAGTCCATCTGTGCGGAGCTTTTGGACATAAGCTTTAATTTGAAGAGCGTCATTTTCCTCAAAAGCGCTCAAAACATCGTCAAACGAAGCGCTTGTTCCTTGCTTAAGGTTAAGCATAACCGCCAACCGCCGTGAGCATTTCTCACGCACATTACGACGCGGATCTTTAATGCGCTCATCAGGATAAATAAAGGCAAAGCACCCCTCTTGCAAAGCGTAAAGTGTTTCGGCATAACGTTCACGATCGCGATTCAAAAAATAATTTTTTTGTTTCAAGCGGGCAATCGTTATCCGCAAAAAAATAACGACACCAGCCAAAACAGCGCCCAGCCCAAGGCAAATAACAAGCAAATCTTTTAATGTGGTAACATTCATCATCAACCGCTTAAAAAAATTATTGTTTACAAAACGATTCTATCGTATAACCGAAAATACGCAAATTAATTTTTAAGGACAGTGAATAAATGTACAGTCTTAGTTTTGACACAACCGCTTCATATTGTTCGGTGGCGCTTTATAAAGAAAACGCTTTGCAAGCCCGCTTTGAAAAACAAATGGAATTTGGTCATGCCGAGTCTTTGCTAATTGAAATTCAAAATATTTTGGAAAAAGAAAAGCTTCAATTTACAGATTTAAGTCTCGTTAATGTTTGCACTGGTCCGGGTTCATTTACGGGTGTTCGCTCAAGCTTAGCGGCGGCAAGGACTTTTGCTTTGGCTTGTCCCAAGCTTCAAGTTTGCGGTGTTTCAGCCTTTGAGGCTTATGCCGATTCTCTAGAGCCTTCCGAGCAAGCAGAAATCAATGCCGTGCTTATTGAAACAAAGCGCGAGGACTATTATGTACAATATTACGACCAAAATATGGAAAAACTTGAACCACCTTCAACGGCCTTTGAAGATAACATTTTAGAAAAGCTTCGTGGCAAAAAGGTTTCATTGGCAGGCGATGCTGTGGAGCGTTTTTTAAACAAGCCCCGTGGTTTAAGCCTGCATGCGCTTAAGTTTTTTGACCATGTTCCGCTTGAAAATTTGGCGCGCCACGGCTTAAAGAAATACCGCCAAAAAAAGACTGATTATCCCAAGCCGCTATATTTAAAAGCGCCTGATGTATGCATAAAATAAAAAAAGTAGTGGAAATCAGAATATTTTACGTATAAACTCAGAGCAGAAATTTAAGTTTAACAATAATAAAAGTGAGGCAAAATTGACAAAGTCAGAATTAATTTCAAAAATAGCGGCTAGAAATCCAAACCTGTTACAACGCGATGTTGAGCATATTGTTGAAATCATCATTGAATCAATCACGCAAGCGCTTATTCATGGTGATCGGGTTGAGTTTAGAGGTTTTGGCGTATTTTCGGTTCATATCAGACCGGCGCGTATGGCTAAAAATCCGCGCACGGGCGAAGATATCCACATTGGCGAACGTTGGTCACCTCATTTTAAGGCCGGCAGAGAACTCCTTTCTATGATTAACGGTGGAAAACTTTACTCAACGAGGCGTAAGTAATGAATTTTTTGCGGTTGCTTATTAAAATTCCGTTGTTGGTGATTGTCATTATTTTTGCTGTCATCAACAACGATTTTGCAACCTTTAACATTAAGCCGTTTGATATAAGTATCACGGTTTCATTAAGTGTTTTGATTTTGGCATTGTTTTTTGCGGGCTATTTGCTTGGGCGTATAGATTCTTTTGTGGCAAATGCGCCGTTGCGCGCACAATTACGGAGTCAAAAAAAGACCAACAAAGCCTTAAACAAAGAGCATGAAAAGCTAAATGCGACAGTTTCAAATCTTCAAGAAAACCTTGAAAATCTTAAAAATGCCGAGCCAGCTACGCCCAAAACACCTTTTAGCGAAAGATTTAAGAGCTTTTTTTCATTTAAAAAGTAAGAGGTTCACATGAACTGGCTAACAGATATTGTACGTCCGAAAATTCAAAAGACAACGCCTAAAGAAATTGCTGACAATTTATGGGTAAAGTGTCCTTCTTGCGGGCAAATGCTTTTTTCAAAAGAACTAAAGAACTCGCTTTATGTTTGTACTTCTTGCGGGCATCATTTGCGTTTATACATCAACAAACGTTTTAAAATGCTTTTTGACGATGAAAATTTTGAAGAAATTGCCTTACCAGAAACCCCTGATGATCCACTCAAATTTAAGGATTCGCAAAAATATACCGATCGTTTAAGAAATTACCGCAAATCAACCGGCAATCGCGATGCTATACGAGTCGGCAAAGGCAAAATTGGCGGCATTGACGCAGTTTTGGCTGTTATGGATTATTCTTTTATGGGTGGTTCAATGGGTACCGCGGTTGGCGAGGGCATTGTGAAAGCGGCGGAATTAGCTTTGAACCAAAAACTACCGTTAATCACGGTTTCGTCTTCAGGTGGCGCACGCATGCAAGAAGGCATTTTATCTTTGATGCAAATGGCGCGCACAACCGCCGCAATCAATATGTTGAAAGAAAACGGCGTTCCGTTTATTTCTATTTTAACAGACCCAACAACCGGTGGTGTTTCGGCGTCTTTTGCGATGCTTGGTGATGTCAACATTGCTGAAAAGGGTTGCCTGATAGGTTTTGCCGGCCAACGAGTAATTGAACAAACCATACGCGAAAAGTTGCCTGAGGGCTTTCAACGTGCTGAATATTTGAAAGAACATGGCATGGTAGATATTGTTGTGGATCGGGCGCACCTGAAAGAAGAGCTTGTCAAAATTCTTAAGATTCTGACCAACAAAAACCGCCACGCCGCTTAAAAGCCCCAAAAAAAAGTTTTTGATAATGTATATAAAATTTTAAGGAGTTTCAAAATGTTAAAGTGTTTTACCCCCCCCCAACTGGCTTTTTAGGGCTGAAATTAAGAAAAAATATGAAGATGGTTTTTTAGTTCATACGAAAAAATTTATTTACATTTTAGGTTTTAAAATAAAATCTAAGCGACTAGAAACACCTAAAGTTTTTGGCGAAAATAATCATATTATTTTGAATGGACGTGAAGTTCAAAAAATTAAAGGTTTTAAAATTTACATTGAAGGAAACAATAATAAAGTTGAAATTTCTTTAAATGAAAAATCTAAAATTTTTGATAATGTCATTTATATTTCGGGTAATCATAACTCTGTACATATAGAATCTCCAAATTACATGGCAGGAACAGCCATTCGTATTGGGAAAGATAGTAATCAGGTTTATGTCGGTGCAGAATCCACTTTTTGTGAAGTAAAAGTATTTATTTGTAATAGAAAAATAAGCGATTTTCATCATTGTCAACTTTTTATTGGGAAAAATTTTTCCTGTGGTGCAAATTTGCACATCAATCTCAGTGGTATTCGGCGAAAAATCAGCATAGGTGATGACTGTATGGTTTCATGGAATGTTTATGTTTGGGCAGCGGATGGACATTTAATTTATGATAAAACTAGCGGTAAACGTTTAAACCAAGAGCAAGATGTTATGATTGGCAATCACGTTTGGATTGGGCGGCATGCTTCGGTTCACAAAGGAGCTATAGTGCCGGACGGTTGCATTGTTGGAGCAAATTCTTTTGTAACAAAAGCCTTTGATGAAAATAATGTTATTTTGGCGGGAACACCCGCAAAAGTTGTTCGCAGAAATATCCGTTGGGAAAGATAAAACGGCCTAAGTCACCAACCTTAAGCCAAAGACAGAGAATCCAAAGCAATTGGTGCTTGGAAAATGACATCACACGTATGTTAGCTTGCTTTGGCGCTGACCGAAGCAAGCTAACTTTGCGTTAAGCGCAAATTTACGAGCAAGAATGTTTCGGGATCTCATAAGAGATGCTGAAACATTCTTGCTCGTAAGCTCTGCTCTTTGAGCAGTCGCTAACTCGCTTCGGTCACCGCTCTGTAAC
>CANPYS010000008.1 GCA_947588655.1 uncultured Alphaproteobacteria bacterium
CCGTAACTATAACGGTCCTAAGGTAGCGAAATTCCTTGTCGGGTAAGTTCCGACCTGCACGAATGGCGTAACGACTTCCCCGCTGTCTCCAACATAGGCTCAGCGAAATTGAACTCTGAGTTAAGATGCTCAGTACCCGCGGTTAGACGGAGAGACCCCGTGCACCTTTACTATAGCTTTGCAGTGGTATTAGGTAAGAGATGTGTAGGATAGGTGGGATGCTATGAAGCCAGGACGCTAGTAATGGTGGAGCAGACGTTGAAATACCACCCTTCTATTATTTGATATCTAACCTACTTTCGTAGACGGGAAGAGGGACCCTGCATGGTGGGTAGTTTGACTGGGGCGGTCGCCTCCCAAAGAGTAACGGAGGCGTGCAAAGGTTAGCTCAGACTGGACGGAAATCAGTCGGTGAGTGCAATGGCAAAAGCTAGCCTGACTGCGAGAGAGACATTTCGAGCAGAGACGAAAGTCGGTCATAGTGATCCGGTGGTCCCGAGTGGAAGGGCCATCGCTCAACGGATAAAAGGTACGCCGGGGATAACAGGCTGATTCCGCCCAAGAGTTCACATCGACGGCGGAGTTTGGCACCTCGATGTCGGCTCATCACATCCTGGGGCTGGAGAAGGTCCCAAGGGTTCGGCTGTTCGCCGATTAAAGTGGTACGCGAGCTGGGTTCAGAACGTCGTGAGACAGTTCGGTCCCTATCTGCCGTGGGTGTAGGATATTTGAGAGGATTTGTCCTTAGTACGAGAGGACCGGGATGAACATACCTCTGGTGTACCAGTTGTAACGCCAGTTGCAGCGCTGGGTGGCTAAGTATGGAAGGGATAACCGCTGAATGCATCTAAGCGGGAAACCCACCTCAAAACAAGATATCCCCATAAAGATCGTGGAAGACGACCACGTTGATAGGTCGCGTGTGTAAGCGCAGTAATGCGTTTAGCTAAGCGATACTAATAATCTGATTGGCTTGATTTTATCGTATATATAACTTCTCTGAGTGAAAAGAAATCTCGCGGATATAGACGAACCGGTGGCTCTTGCAAAGGTGTCCCACCCGATCCCATTCCGAACTCGGCCGTTAAACCCTTTAGCGCCTATGGTACTTTGTCTTAAGACACGGGAGAGTCGGTCGCTGCCGGTTCTTCTATATCCGCTTATACACCTCATTGCTTATATCCCCTTGTCGCACTTCCCTTATATCAACTTTTACTTCTTTATTCTTATTTTGTTTCTCCTTTGTTTGTTTAGCACCACCCCCAATGTGGTGCTTCTTTATTCTTTACATCATTCTTTACATCCCCCGCAATCAGAACAGCCGTTGCAAATAAGCCTTGAGCCGCAAGTTTCGCAATTTTGACGCCAATGCTTTTGATACCAGCCATTATCAAAAAGCTCAATTTGCGGCTTTATGAAATGCCATTTAATCGGCTTGCCGGCAAATTGCAGGCCTGATTTAAAAGCCATTTCACTTTGCAATCTTTTGTTCGGCAGGGTATAAATTTTGCCGTCTTTTTCAAAGCGAGAACCTGTTTCAATAAAGCAAAACATCACGTTATTTTGTTTGCATTCCTCAAAAAGCGTTTTCACCCATTCATACTTCAAAACGCGCTGTCCGTCATAATTTTCGCCACCCGCGACAACTTGTTCAATCTGCCCTGATTTGAGCCATTTCTGCAAGCTGATAGCGCCGATAAACGGTGCTGTCATAACGCCCTTATGTTTAAAGGGCAAATCCATTAAAATCGGCAAGCGTTCATCCGCTCGTATCTGATTTTCTGCCGTTACGGAAAAAAACACATTATCCCAACCCTTGCCCCAATCTTTCGGCAAATGTTCCGCCACACGTTCCGGCCGTTTGGTTAAGAGATAAAAGCCGACATCGGGGCGTTGTTTAATCAGGGCCCACGCTTCATCTCGCCACACGTCAGCCTCTTCTAAAAAGAAATCTGAAGTTAGGCACACGCGCAAGCATTCCCCGCTTTTGATTTTGTATGTTCCGTCGGCGTTTTTGTGTAAGGGATAATCAAAATTATTTTTGACGCGATAAATTTTAGAAGCATCGGCGTTTCTTTGTTTATCCAAAAATACATATAGCAATGCTGGCAACCTTCGCTTTTTTTAACGCATCCGTGCCACGGGTTCCAAATATCGTGCATATAGACATACCTTTTTGCAAAGCTTAGCCTCATTTTATTTTCATATCAAGCCCTACATTCATTTAAAACAAAAAACCTCCGAATACATCACGTATTCAGAGGTTTTTAAGCTTAAGGCTCTAATAATTTTTTCCTATCGGCATACCATCGGAACGGTAAAAAACAGGACCATCTTCGGTTACTATTTCATAATTTCCATTGGCAAAGACATCGCAGTCTTTTAACTTGCCGGCAACGAGCGAGCCGTCTGCCTTATACAAAGATATGCCTTCACCTGTCCAAAGATCATACCAACCATTGTCATAAACAGAACAACTTTTGAGCTTGTCGGCAACGAGCGTTTCGTCTGCCCGAAACAAAGCCCAGCCATCTTGTGCTTTTAAGGCATACCAACCATTGCCATAAACAAGGTAGTCAGAAAAACCATCTGCGACAAGTGATTCGTCGGCACGGTATAAAGCACAGCCTTTTTCTGTTTCCAGTGCGTACCAGCCATTGTCATAAACAGTGCACCTTTCAAGGTTATCAACAACCAATGAGCCATCGGCACGGTACAAAGAAACAGACCCTTCTTGTGTCCAAATCTCAATCCAGCCGTTCTTATAAGCATAGAAGTCCCATATTTTGTCGGCGATGAGCGAGCCTGCCTCATACAAGGCCCAGTCAGTTTCTGTTTGAAGCGCATACCAACTGTTTTCAAAGACATTACAGTCTTTTAACTTGTCGGCAACGAGGGTTTCATCTGCCCGATACAAGGCCCAGCCGGCTTCTGTTTTAAGCGCATACCAATTGTTTTCAAAAACAACACAGTACTTTAACTTGTCGGCGATGAGCGAGCCATCTGCCTTATACAAAGCCCAACCGGTTTCTGTTTGAAGCGCATACCAACCGTTGTCATAAACAAGGTAGTCTTTTAACTTGTCGGCAATGAGCGTTTCATCCGCCCGATATAAAGTATAGCCTTCTTCGGTTAAAAGAACGTACCAACCGTTGTCATAAACAATGCAGTCTTTTAACTTACCGGCAACGAGGGTTTCATCCGCCCGATACAAGGCAACCCCTTTTTTGGTTTCAAGCTTTTGCCAGCCGTTATCATAAACATCCTGATACTTGCAGTGAAGCTTGCGCCACCACAATCTGATTTTTTTAAAAATAGTCTTCATAATTTTGATTTTTTAATGGTTAAACAAAATAATATTTTTATAAAACGAATATTATCCTTTTTTTAAGAAGAGTCAATAAAAAACCTCTGAATACATCAAGTATTCAGAGGTTTTTGTTTCGCATAAAGCTTAGCCTAAAAACAAGAATAAGGAGCCGTCTGCCCGATACATATTTGTTCCCTTTTCCGTTGTCAGAGAATACATACCGCTTGAATGGACGTGGCAATCTTTCAACCTATCAGCAACCAAACTTTCGTCTGCCCGATACAAGGCAAGGTTTTCAGGTGTTTCCAAGCGGTACCAGCCGTTTTTATAAACATGGCACCAGTTGAGCTTGTTAGCAACGAGCGTTTCATTCGCGCGGTACAAAGACAGTCCTTCTTTTGTGACCAATTTGTACCAACCATTTAGATAAACATCACAATGTTTCAGTTTATCTGCCACCAATGATTTATCTTCGCGATACAAAGCAGTGCCCTTTTCTGCCGTTGACAGAAAGTACCAACCGTTCTGATAGACATAGCAATCTTTCAACTGATTGGCGACAAGTGAGCCGTCCGCCTGAAACAAAGCAACAGTGCCGTCAGTTTTTTTCAGTTTATACCAACCGTTATGAAAAACTTGACATCTTTCCAGTTGATGAGCGACAAGAGATTCATCGGCGCGGTATAAAGACACATCTTCCGCCGTTATCAAGCAGTACCAGCCATTCGGATAAACTCTACAAGTTAGCAAATGCTTGGCGACAAGCGAGCCATCTGCCCGATACAATGCCCAACGCTGTATAGAGCCTATTTTATACCAACCATTTTCAAAAATGTGCCTGTGTCTAAAACAAATGTGACAAAGCTTCCGCAAACGCCACTTAATTTTTTTAATAATTTTCATAACTTTTTATTTTTTTTATGTTAAACAAAATAATAATTTCCTAAAGCAAAATACTATCATCTTTTTAAGAAAAGTCAACAAAAAACCACTGAATACAAAAAGTATTCAGTGGTTTTTATTAAGAAGCTTTAAGGAGTTTTCCATCGGGTTCATATAAAGCAGAACCTTTTTCGGTTACTATTTCATAATTTCCATTGGCAAAGACATCGCAGTCTTTTAACTTGTCGGCAATGAGCGAGCCATCTGCCTTGTACAAGGCCCAACCTTCTTCAGTTTGAAGGGCGTACCAACTGTTTTGAAAAACAAGGCAATATTTTAACTTATCGGCAACGAAAGAGTTGTCTTCCCGATACAAGGCCCAGTCTTCTTGTGCTTTCAGCGCATACCAGCCATTGTCAGAGACAAGATAATCTTGTAATCCTTTTGCCACCAAAGTTTCATCTGCTAGGTAAAAAGCCCAACCTTCTTGTGTTTGAAGCGCATACATGCCATTGTCAAAAACACAGTAGTCAGATAAACCATCGGCGACAAGTGATTCGTCGGTGCGGTATAAAGCAGCGCCTTTTTCTGTTTCCAGTGCGTACCAGCCATTGTTATAAACAGTGCACCATTTAAGGTTATCAACTACCAATGAGCCATCGGCACGGTACAAAGCAAGGGATCCTTTATGTGTAATAAGCTCAATCCAGCCATTATTATGAGTATAGAAGTCCCGTATTTTGTCGGCGATGAGCAAGCCGTCTGCCCGATATAAAGCCCAACCGATTTTTGTTTGAAGCGCATAGCTACCATTATCAGAAACAAGATAGTCTCTTAACTTGTCGGCAACGAGCGTTTCGTCTGCCCGATACAAAGCGTAGTATTTTTCAGTTTGAAGGGCGTACCAACCGTTATTAAAAACAACGCAGTATTTTAACTTGTCGGCAACGAGCGTTTCGTCAGTCCGATACAAGGCCCAGCCGGTTTTTGATTGAAGAGCATACCAACCATTGTCATAAACAAGATAGTCAGATAAACCATCGGCAACGAGCGAGCCGTTTGCCCGATATAAAGCATAGCCTTCTTTGGTTACCAAGGCGTACCAATCATTTTTTAAAATGCATCTTTGTCTCAGACAAACGTGATAAAGCTTGCGGAAATACCACATAATTTTTTTAATAGTCTTCATAATACTTATTTTAAGTTATACAATAATTTTGTTTCCAGAGCAAATATTATCATTTTTTTTAAAGGAGTCAACAAAAAAATAAATTTTTTGTCTACGAGCTTAAGACAAACAAAAAACCTCCGAATACATTGCGTATTCAGAGGTTTTAAAGTTTTAGGAGCTAAATTTTTTCTATCAGCGTACCATCGGAACGGTATCTAAGGTATCTGAAGCCTTTTTGTCTTATTTCATAATCTCCGTTTTTATAAACGTAGCAGCGCTCCACCTTATCGGCGACGAGCGTTTCATCTGCCCGATATAAAGCGTAGCCTTCTTCGGTTTTCAGCTCATACCAGCCGTTGTCATAAACATAACAAGACCACAGCTTATCAGCTACCAGACTTCCGTCTGCCCGATATAAAGCATAGCCCTCTTCAGTTTTCAGATAATACCAGCCGTTTGCAAAGACACGGCAGGACCACAGCTTATCAGCCACAAGCGAACCGTCTACCCGATAGAGGGTCAGGTTGTCGTTGGTTTGAACCCAAAACCAACCATTTTTATAGATACCGCAGATAGCATTCTCAGCCACAAGCGTTCCGTTCGCCCGATACAAGGCCTTTTTTCCGTCAGCTAAAACCTCATACCAACCGTTTGCAAAGACATGGCAGTCTTTCTTGTTGGCAACGTTTGTCTCTTTAATAGTTTTCATAATTATATTTTTATTTGTTAATAATTTTGTTTCTTAAACAAGATATTATCATCTTTTTAAAGAAGAGTCAACAAAAAAACACATTTTTTGTCTACGAGCTTAAGGCAAACAAAAAACAACAAAAGTAATTGTTGTTTTTTAGGTGAGATAACATTCCAAAAAACGTCACTCTGAGGACTTTAGTCCGAAGAGTCCAGGACAACGATTAAATCCTTATTGTCATGCTGAATTTATTTCAGCATCTCTTTATGAGATCCCGAAACGAGTTCGGGATGACGATTCGGAAGGTTTGGCTTTTCCTGGATTCTTCGGCGGTAAACCGCCTCAGAATGACGTCAGCAGGCTGTTTCATAGTTTTTGGAAAGGCGGTGGAGCCTATAAAAACAACAAAAGTAATTGTTGTTTTTTAGGCGATATAACGCGAGTGTTAGCTTGCAAGGCGCTGATAAGCGCCAAAGCAAGCGTTACAGAGCGGTGACCGAAGCGAGTTAGCGACTGCTCAAAGAGCAGAGCTTACGAGCAAGAAGTGGTGCAGATAGAGTGATTTTAAGCCCGAAAGTACCGCATTAATATTGCACCCAAGCCCGAGGAAAGGCGGATAATGTGGCGAGTAGAAGTGAGAAAAGAGGATTTGGAATTTTAGCGCGCGAGGATAAAAGAGGTTGCACCCAAGCTACAGAAAGGCGGAGAGCGTGTGCAGATAGAGTGATTTTAAGCCCGAAAGTACCGCATTAATATTGCACCCAAGCCCAAGGAAAGGCGGATAATGCGGCGAGTAGAAGTGAGAAAAGAGGATTTGGAATTTTAGCGTACTTAAACGTACGTGAATTTCAAATCCTCTTTTTGAACGATTAATCGCCCATTAGACGCCTTTCCCTATTTGGTCGGGACTATAGGATTTGAACCTACGACATCTTGCTCCCAAAGCAAGCGCTCTACCAAGCTGAGCTAAGTCCCGCTACTTAAAGTTCATCATAATTTCTACGGCTTGCTTTGCTCGCCCCTCGTTTTCTAAAGTTTGATTCACTCGCTTAGAACTTGCTCGCCGAGGAGTTTGCAAAACATGCTAAACTTTTTTAAGTTTTTATATCAAAAAAAAATATTTGCAAGCATTTATTTTACATCTTCGGGATATTTTATCAATCCAGCGTCCCGAAAGCTGAAAAAATCTGTGCCAGCAATGATAATATGGTCATAAACTCTAATGTTCAAAGGCCTGAGGGCATCAATAATTTGCGCTGTCACAACCCGATCAATTTTAGAGGGCTTGGCATGACCGTTGGGATGATTATGAAAAAGAACCACCGCGCCCGCGCCGTTTTCAAGCGCAATTTCAGACACCTCGCGCGGATGAACACAAACTTGCTCAGCTGTGCCGCGTTGCAAAATTTCTTCTTTAATGAGATGTAATTGGGCGTCTAAAAGCAAAATTCTAAATTCCTCAACGTCCAAATGCGCCATCGCGTGTTTGCCTAATTCCGCAAATGGATTCAAACATTTTTGCCCAGATTTAACAAAAGGCGACATTTTTCTTTCAATCATCAGCGCCACCTTGTGGATACGGCGGTTTATCAAGCCCTTTGGGCGAAAATGTAAAGACTTCGCACCCGTCTTTTGTCACGCCGAGAGAGTGCTCAAACTGCGCCGAAAGGCTTCTATCGCGTGTAACGGCCGTCCAGCCGTTGCCCAAAATAGAGCCTTCTTTTTTGCCGATATTTATCATCGGTTCAATGGTAAAAAACATACCCTCTTCCATCACAGGGCCAGTGCCTTTTTGCCCGCAATGCATAACGTTTGGCTCGTCATGAAAAACTTTACCCAAGCCATGCCCGCAAAACATATCCACCACCGAATAGCCGTATTTATGGGCATATTCTTCAATAACCGCGCCAATATCTCCAAACCGCGCGCCGGGGCGCACAACGTCAATGCCACGCATTAAGCATTCGTACGTCACATCGCAGAGTCGGCAGGCTTTAAGCTTAGGTTTGCCGGCATAATACATACGGCTTGTATCGCCAAACCAACCGTCAACAATAACCGTCACGTCAATATTTAAAATATCGCCGTCCGCAAGTTTTCGCTCATTATCCGGAATACCGTGGCAGATAACATGATTAATAGAAATGCAGGTAGACTTCGGATATCCGTGATAACCCAAACACGCCGGAATAGCGTTATGTTGCACAATAAAATCATGACACAACTCGTCCAACGCGCCAGTTGTTACGCCAATTTTGACATAAGGCGTAATAAAATCCAAACACTCCGCGGCCAATTGGCCTGCTTTGCGCATGCCTTCAAAATCAGCCGGTTCATAAATTTTAATGCCGTTTTTTTTGGTAATCAATTTCTAATGCCTTAAAATATTCTTTTTAGGTTAGCAATACCACCGGCGATTTTTACTGTCAATATAATTGTTCATCTTGGTTGCGCGAGGTTGTTCAGTGGCAAAAAATTAAATGCCTGAGGATAAGCATAATTTTGTTGCATTTCATTTTAAATTGTGTATTAGATTGTAGCACAAAGGGATATTCTGCCCTAAATTTGTGTGTAAATTTTGTTTTTAAGGATAAGAAAATGGCATCATTGGCAGAAAAAATGGCGGCAAATTTAGATATGTCCGCATTTAGCAAAGCTGAGGAACTGAAAAAGAGATTATGGTTTACAATTTTGGCGCTGATTGTGTTTCGCTTAGGCACATTTATTCCTCTTCCAGGGATTGATCCAAACGTGCTGGCGGAGGTTTTTGAACAGCACAATGGCGGCATTTTGGGTATGTTTAATATGTTTTCAGGTGGTGCTTTAGAGCGTATGACCATTTTTGCCTTAAACATTTTCCCTTACATTTCGGCGTCCATTATTATACAATTGGGGCAATCGGTTATTCCGTCATTGCAAGCGTTGAAGAAAGAGGGTGAGGCGGGGCATAGAAAAGTCACGCACTACACCAAAATTTTAACAGTCTTTATTACCATTATTCAAGGTTACGGCATTGCGGTGGGCTTGGAAAGTATGGCCTCAGGCGGTGGCGCGTCAGCGGTTGTTATCCCGAGTTTTGTGTTTAAGTTCACGACCATTGTTTCGCTTGTAGGCGGCACAATGTTTGTGGTGTGGTTGGGCGATCAAATCACCTCGCGCGGCGTGGGTAACGGTTCTTCATTAATTATTACCGTTGGTATCATTGCCAATATCCCGAGCGCTTTGGCGCGCACGTTTGAATTAGGGCGCGTTGGCTCCATGTCGGCATTAACGATTGCACTTTTGCTTGTGATGGCTTTGGGGCTGATTTATGTGATTGTGTTTGTGGAACGCGCGCAACGTAAAATCATCATTCAATATCCCAAGCGCCAAATGGGCATGCGTATCAGCGCGGCTGAAACATCGCACTTGCCGCTCAAGATTAACCCGACAGGCGTTATTCCGCCGATTTTTGCAAGCTCTTTGCTTTTGTTGCCGATTACGGTTGCCAATTTATCCGCGCAAGGCGGCCCGTCTTGGGTGCAAAATATGAGCCAATGGCTTGGGCATGGGCAACCCTTGTATTTAGCGTTATATGCGTTTTTGATTGTGTTCTTCTCGTTTTTCTATACGGCGGTTGTTTTTAATCCCGAAGAAACGGCGGATAACTTGAAAAAGCACGGCGGTTTTATCGCTGGCATTCGCCCTGGAAAGAACACGGCGGAATATTTAGATTATGTCATCACGCGCTTAACGGTTTTGGGCGCGGCATATTTAACGGCTTTGTGCATTTTGCCTGAAATTTTGATTTCAAAGCTTTCTGTGCCGTTTGTTTTGGGTGGCACAACACTTTTAATCGTGGTGCAGGTTACAATGGACTTTATCACGCAAGTTCAATCGCACCTTATTGCGTATCAATACGAAGGGCTGATTAAAAAGGCACAGCTCTTGCAGAGCAAAAGAAAGTTATAAAAAATGCATACAGACGGGAGCGGTCTTCATGTGGTGCTGACCGGAGCGCCGGGGTGCGGCAAAGGAACGCAGGCGCGTATTTTAAAAGAGCGCGCGCATATTTGCCACCTCTCTACGGGCGAGATGTTGCGCGCTGAGGCGCAAAAAGACACGCCTTTAGGGCGCGATTTGAAAGCCGCGCTTGATAGGGGCGAATTTGCCACCGATGAAATGATTATTGAAATGGTTTCCAACCGGATTGATTTGGACGATTGTCAAAACGGTTTTATTTTAGACGGTTTTCCGCGCACTTTGCCACAGGCGCAAGCTTTGGAGAAGATTTTGGTTCAAAAAGGCATAAAGCTTGACCGCGTGATTGAAATTCAAGTCCCTGACGAGATTATTATGGAGCGTATTTTAGGGCGTTACAGTTGTATGCAGTGCGGGCAGGGTTATCATGACAAGTTTTTAAAGCCCAAGGTTTACGGTGTGTGCGATGTGTGCGGTGGCACAACGTTTGCGCGCCGCCGTGACGATAATCGCGCGACAGTCCAAAACAGGCTTGTCAATTATCGGATGTTGACATATCCGACCATACCTTATTTTGAGAAAGAGGGGCTTTTAAGTTGCGTTGACGGTACGGGGACAATAGAGTCTACGGCCGCCAAAATAGCGCTGGTGCTTGGTTTGGCTCAAAAAAGATAAAAAAATTTAAAAAAAATAAATTTTTTATTAAATCTTGCTTGACTCTGTAATATTTTTGGATATAATCCGCTTAATTTTGAAAAATGGTGATCAAATTTTTTGAATAAAAACGTATTAATTTTTTAAGATGGAGAGTTAATTTGGCTCGTATAGCTGGCGTAAATATTCCTTCTGCCAAAAAGATAGAAATCGCGCTGACATATATCTTTGGCATAGGGAGAAGAACTGCTCAAAATATTTGTGCAAAATCAGGTGTAAACTGCGATTCGCGCGTGCAGGATTTAAGCGAGGAAGAAGTTGCGAAAATCCGTGACGTGATTGATAAAGATTATTTGGTTGAAGGTGAACTTCGTCGTGAAGTTGGGGTAAACATTAAGCGCTTAATGGACTTGGGTTGCTATCGTGGCCTGCGTCATCGTAAAGGTTTGCCTGTCCGCGGACAAAGCACCAAACAGAATGCGCGTACCCGTAAAGGCAAGCGCAAAACCGTTGCCAACAAGAAGAAGTAAGGTGAGGTAACCATGGCAAAAGCAGTTACACAACGTGTTAAGAAAAAAGAAAAGAAGAATATCACATCAGGCGTTGCCCATGTGAATTCTACGTTTAACAATACACGCGTGACCATTACTGACGCGCAGGGGAATACGGTTGCATGGTCAACCGCCGGCGCGCAAGGTTTTAAGGGTTCGCGCAAGTCAACCCCTTATGCCGCGCAAGTTGCCGCTGAAGAAGCCGGCAAAAAAGCGCAAGAAAACGGCATGAAGACGTTAGAGGTTGAAGTTAAAGGCCCAGGTTCAGGGCGTGAATCGGCAATCAGAGCATTGCAGGTTGTTGGTTTTACAATCACATCTATTCGTGATGTAACGCCAATTCCGCACAACGGCTGCCGTTTAAGGAAAAGACGTCGCGTCTAAAAACAATATTTTAAGCGGAGGTTGTACGCAATCTCCGCCGTTTATGCGTTTTGCAAAATGTATATATCAACTTGGAAGAGGGTATACCGGTGATTCAAAAAAATTGGCAAGAACTTATTAAACCGACTAATTTAGAAGTAACATCCGGCGAAGGCGGACACAAGTCTAAAATAGTGGTAGAACCTTTGGAACGCGGCTTTGGCCTGACTTTGGGCAACGCTTTAAGACGCGTTCTGTTGTCGTCTTTACAGGGCGGCGCTGTTACCGCCATCAAAATTGACGGCGTTTTGCATGAATTTTCCGTCATTCCGGGTGTCCGTGAAGATGTGACCGATATTGTGCTTAATGTGAAGGGTTTGGCTGTTGCTGTTCATAGCGAAGGGCAAAAGACCATGACATTAAAAGCCGAAGGTCCTTGCACGGTAACCGCCGCAATGATTGAAACGGGACATGATGTTGAAATCATCAACCCCGAACACGTCATTTGCAATCTGGATGCTGGTGGCAAAATCAATATGGAATTAACGGTTGATACAGGCAAGGGCTATGTGCCGGCTTCGCAAAACAAGCCGATGGACGCCCCTATTGGCTTGATTGCCGTTGATGCGATTTATTCGCCTGTGAAAAAGGTTTCTTATAAGGTTGAAAATACGCGTGTTGGTCAAATTACAGACTATGACAAGCTCACAATGGTTGTTGAAACAAACGGCGTTGTGACGCCTGAAGATGCGGTTGCTTTTGCGGCGCGCATTTTACAAGATCAGCTTAAGCCGTTCATCAACTTTGACGAACCTGAGGCAGAAGTTGAAGACATTAAGGAAGAATTGCCTTTCAACCGCAATCTGTTAAAGAAAGTGGAAGAATTGGAGCTTTCTGTGCGTTCAGCAAACTGCTTAAAGAACGACAACATTGTTTACATTGGCGATTTGGTTCAAAAGACCGAGGCGGAAATGCTTCGTACGCCGAACTTTGGGCGCAAGTCCTTAAACGAAATCAAAGAAGTTTTGGCAAAGATGGGCATTCATCTTGGCATGGACACGCCGGGTTGGCCGCCTGAGAACATTGAGGAATTAATTAAAAAGTGCGACGAACACTTTTAACTAAACTAAAAACGGCTCCTTTTTAGGAGCCGTTTTTTTGTACCAAGAAAACCACGCGTCTAACGCGAGGTTTCTTTTTATAAGTTTATTATTGTACCAATTCCCAAATTGGAGAATTTGGAATCTCTGACAACGGCGTTTTACCAACCTGTTTCGGGCGATATGTGAGGCCGTCTAAAATAAGCGTATCATAAGTATTTGTTGCTTGAATCGTTGTTTCTCCAGAGTTTGATGCAGAACTAAGTTTTAGCACAGACGGATGTTCGCTTGTCCCTTTTAAAATAAGATTTGGGTTAGAATCTTGATGAAGTCGCTTACCTTCCAAAGTAAGGTGTGATTCTTCAATTGTAAATTCTGCATTATTACTACCCCAAAAAGGCGTATTTCCTATTAAGGTTACATCACTATTTTTAAACGTGGCATAAGTATCTTCACCCACAAAATATGAGCCGCCGATTGAGGCGTTAACCGTAGAATTTGTAAATTTCATTTTTGAAAGCCATGTAAAATCGGAAGAATTCCCCGTTGTTTTGATTGAAACTTGAGCATCTGTAAAATTATATGTACACATCCAAAAAGCAACCATGTGCTGATAAGCCTCTACATTAAGAGCAAATTTTCCCTGAATATCATAAATACCTTGGTTTATAACAGGCGTTGCATGATTATCACGATCATCTGAAGAAACAAAAATATCCAAATCCTTAAGGGATACCAAGTCATTAACTCCTAAAGCAGATAAGAGTATAAAACTTTGTTGACTATCTGTTTGTGTGTGATGAATTTTAAGATTTTCAAGACCAGTTTGGTCATTAAGATGGATTAAAATATACCCCTTATTCCCTGAAGATTGGAGAGTATATCCGCCGCCGTCAATGACGGTGTTTTGGGCAAGGGTTATGCCTTGGTTTGGTGGCAATGTGATGTCGTTTCGCATCGTCACAACTTTGCATTTTCCCGATTCGGCAAGGCTTGAAAGGGTGTCTGAATCCCAAGCTAAACATGGTGTTTGGCAAAGGGTATAACTTTTATCGCCTTTGCAGGTGGCAATATCAGCGCACCAATCTGATTTGTCTGATTGCGTAAAGCCAAGCGATTCGCAATTAAAGTTGACGCATTTTTTATAAGAAAAATCAAACGGGCAGATTAAATAGCCATCATCTAAACAGTTTGGATTATTTTCTGTGGAATAACCCAACTCCGCACAAGTCGGCTGCTTTTCACAATTCAGCGCTACCGCCTGACTTGAAAATAAAACCATCATTAAAAATAAAACATACTTCATTCTTTCCTCCTTAAATTAAAAAGTTCTCCCATCCGAATCGTCATCCTGAAACGACCCCAAATTGTCATGCTGAACTTGTTTCAGCATCTCCTCCAAAAGTCATGCTGAACTTGTTTCAGCATCTCTTTTTATGAGCTCCCAAAACGAGTTTGGAATGACGTTTGAGAGAGATTTTTCCTCTCTCAAAAAAACGTACGTTTAAATGTTCAAATTATCTAGCGAAAAAATATTTGGAAAAACAATGCATTATTTGCTTGACAAAATGCACATTTAAAGGTACCTTTTTTTGAGCATATTTAGATGATAAGTCTTTGATTTTCTTGTTTCTTTTTTTGTCATTCCCAAACCACCCCAAACGTCATGCTGTAGAGCCTATAAAAACAATAAAAGTAATTATTGTTTTTTAGGCGAGATAACGCGATTGTTAGCTTGCAAGGTGCCGGCAGGCGCCGATGCAAGCGTTACAGAGCGGTGACCGAAGCGAGTTAGTTTTGCGCTAAACGCAAAACTTACGAGCAAGAATGTTTCAGCATCTCTTTTATGTGCTTCCGAAGCGAGTTAGCGATTGCTCATAGAGCAGAGCTTACGAGCAAGAAAGTCCGAAGAGTCCAGGACAATAATTTAGCTAATTATCCCCAAAAAAGTTTTTATACACTTCATAAATTTTACAAATAAAAAAACTCAAATGCCTTGCGACAGTTGACTTTTCGGGGTTTAAAAAACATTGAAAAAAAACGAACGTCTGAAATCAATCTATCTGAAAGCTCTATAAATGTCAATATCCTTTATTTAAAAACATTGAAATTTAACGTTCCTTTTTTGACAATGTTTTTTAAAAAAAGAACGCTCTAAATGTTCTAACTTTATAAAGGAAACTGATATGAACAAAACATTATTGTTAGCAAGCGTTGCAACAGCTCTGTTCGCTATTAGCGCCAATGCAACAGATTTTAACCCTTATGTTTCAGCCAAAGCCGCTTGGCTTAAAACGCAAGATAACGTTAAAACGCACATTCTTTACACAAAAACAGACGGCAAAACAAAAGCCGCCGGGACATATGATGAAGATCATAAAGATTCGGTTTGGGGTTTGCGTTTAGCCGCTGGTGCATCTACACCCGTTAAATATGGTAAATTAAGAACGGAATTGGAATTTGGTTGGAATGATGACGCGAAAGATTCTCATAATAGCTTTTTCAAATCAACGAGCAATTCCTACAACTACAAGCTTGAAAACAAGCTTTCAGTATATGCGACCATGATCAATGTTTATTATGACATTGATACAGGCACGAAGTTCACACCGTATGTTGGCGCTGGTTTAGGTATTGCTCATTTGAAGAACAAGCTAAACGTTACAGCAACAACAGAGAAAGTTCCTCCAATAAACGTAAGTGACACTGAAGAAGAAAACCACTTTGCCTGGAACATCGGTCTTGGTATGAACTATGCTTTAACCGACAATATTTCACTTGATTTAGGTTACAGATATACCAACTACGGCCGTATACAAAAGGCAAGATCTATGTCTATGGCCGCACTTGTCCCCGGAACGGGCACATTAGGCGCTATTGGTAAGGTAAAAGTGGAATCGCACGAGGCTTTGCTTGGTGTTCGTTACGCTTTCTAAGCCTAATTAATTATTAATAAAAGTTTTTTTCATGGAGAGGGTGCATAATTACTTATGCACCCTTTTTTACTCCCCTTAACCGTCATTCGCGAAGAGTCCAGAACAACACTCCCGTCGTCACTCTGAGCCGAAGGCGAAGAGTCCAGAACAAACAACCTTTCCAAATTGTCATGCTGTGGAGCCTATAAAAACAACAAAAGTAATTGTTGTTTTTTAGGCGATATAACGCGTATGTTAGCTTGCTTTGGTGCCGGCAGGCGCCGATGCAAGCGTTACAGAGCGGTGACCGAAGCGAGTTAGTTTTGCGATGAACGCAATCCTTACGAGTAGGACATAAGAAGTACGTGAGGACAAGTTCAGGTTTAAAGTTGCTCTAAATACCAGCTAGACGAGTTCCCAAAAGGCGCCCATTACACGCATTCCCCAAAAGTGCCAGCTATCCGCATTTCCGAGCAAATATTCACTCAATCCGACCGTGACAATGCTTATATTTTTTGCCACTGCCGCAAGGGCAAGGATCGTTACGCGCCACTTTGCCCCAAGTTGAGGGATCGTTCGGGTTAATTTCCGTGGCATGACGGAAAGGCGCGGGCTTTTCAGATTCTGCGCTTTGCGCGGCGGTATTTTCGCCCTGCATATTTTCATGAACTTCCTGCATTTTAATATTTTGGCGCCGTTGCTCTTGCTCGGCAACCGATTCTTCCGAGCCTTGACGAATAACCGAGCGGCAAACAACAATCGTGACTTGCTCTTTCAAAACATCTAAAAGATTTGAAAACATATTAAACGCCTCGCGCTTATATTCATTTAAGGGATCTTTCTGCCCATAAGCGCGCAAAACAATGGTGTGACGCATCAAATCAAGCGTGGCGATGTGTTCTTTCCAGAGTTGATCAAGCGTTTGCAATAAAATGCTTTTTTCAACCATTTTCACGACCTGCTCAGGCAATCCGGCATTTTTTTCCAACAGCCGATTTTCAACTTCCGCCAAGATTTTTTCTTGCAATTCCTGAGCGGTCATTTCCGGATTATTCGCCCAATTATTAATTGGCAAAACAAAGCCTGTCGCGCGCGCCAAATCGTCTTTGAGCTGATCTTTAAGCCATTCGGACGGCGAACTTCCCAACGGCGCATAAGCTGAAATAAGGTTGCATAAATATTCGTGCCGCATTTCTTTGATTGTTTCGGAAACATCTTCTGTTTCCATCAATTCTTTGCGCTGTTGATAAATAGCTTTGCGTTGTTCATTCATAACGTTGTCATATTTCAACAGATTTTTACGAATATCAAAGTTACGTTCTTCCACTTTTTGCTGAGCTTTTTCCAACGCCTTGCTAATCCAAGGGTGTACAAGCGCCTCGCCCTCGGGCAGACCTAACTTTTGCAAAACTGCACCCAAGCGTTCCGAGCCAAAAATCCGCATTAAATCGTCCTGCATAGAAAGGAAGAACTTAGATGTTCCGGGATCGCCTTGGCGTCCTGAACGTCCGCGGAGCTGATTATCAATGCGGCGGCTTTCGTGGCGTTCCGTACCCAAAATGTACAAACCGCCAGCGGCCAAAACCTTTTCTTTATCAGCGTCTGCCTGTTTTTTGAATTTTTCTTTCAGCGCCTCAATTTGTTCGGGCGTTTCATCGCCTTTAAGGGCGGATTTCAACATCATATCGGGGTTGCCGCCGAGCTGAATATCCGTTCCGCGACCAGCCATATTGGTGGCAATAGTTACCGCGCCCGAAACGCCGGCTTGCGCCACAATAGCCGCCTCGCGTTCGTGATGACGCGCGTTCAAAACCTCAAAATGAATATCCGGCGCGGCTTTTTGCAAAAGCGAGGCAACAATTTCAGATTTTTCAACCGATGTCGTGCCAACCAAAACAGGCTGTCCACGCCGATGACAAGCAATAATGGTGTTAATAATAGCCTTATATTTTTCCGCCTCTGTACGATAAATTTCATCATGCTCATCTTGACGAATGACGGGCTTATTGGTTGGAATTTCAACGGTTGCCAAACCATAAATTTCATTAAACTCCGCCTCTTCAGTCATAGCCGTACCGGTCATGCCGGCAAGTTTTGGATAAAGCCTGAAATAATTTTGGAAAGTGATAGAAGCCAGAGTCTGATTTTCGGACTGAATTTCAACATGCTCTTTGGCTTCCAGTGCCTGATGCAAACCGTCGCTATAACGCCGCCCTTCCATAATGCGCCCTGTAAACTCGTCTACAATGACGACTTTGCCGTCTTTAACAATATAATCCACATCGCGGGCAAACATTTTGTGTGCGCGCAAGGCCTGATTCACATGCTGAACAAGTTGCACGTTGGCAATATCATAAAGCCCGCCCTCTTTAATGAGTCCCGCTTCTTTTAAAAGCGATTCAATATGAGTCATACCCGATTCGGTAAGCGTGACGGTTTTGGCTTTTTCGTCCTTTTCGTAATCAGAATCCAAAAGTTTTGGAATAACCGCGTCAACGGTTTTATAACGCTCGGACGAATCTTCCGCCGCGCCTGAAATAATGAGCGGTGTGCGCGCCTCGTCAATCAAAATGGAGTCAACTTCATCAACAATCGCAAAATTAAACGGACGCTGAACACGTTCTTCAAGGCTAAATTTCATATTATCGCGCAGATAATCAAAACCAAGTTCGTTGTTTGTGCCATAAATAATATCGGCATTATAAGCCGCGCGGCGCTCATTATCGTTTTTGCCATGCACAATATAATCAACCGACAAGCCCAAAAACCGATAAACTTGCCCCATCCATTCGGCATCGCGCTTAGCAAGATAATCGTTGACCGTCACAATGTGGACGCCTTTGCCTTCAAGCGCGTTCAAATACGCCGCCAAAGTTGCGACAAGCGTTTTGCCTTCGCCGGTTTTCATTTCAGCAATCATACCTTTGTGCAACACAATACCGCCGACCATTTGAACATCGTAATGACGTTGCCCAAGCGTGCGTTTAGCCGCCTCGCGCACAGCGGCAAAAGCTTCGGGCAGAATATCGTCCAAAGTTTCGCCTTTTTGAAGACGAGCGCGAAATTCATCCGTTTTCGCTTTAAGCTCTGTATCAGATAACTTAACAAAATCGGGTTCTAAAGCATTAATTCTTTCAACAATTTTAAACTGTTTTTTCACAAAGCGTTCATTAGCGCTACCAAAAAGTGTGCGAGCAATTTTATTTAACATATACGTAACCTTTTTTATTTCAATATCCTACATTTAGTGTTTCTTAAAAATAAAGTCAATACTATCAACAGAAGTTATAAACGTCTGTGAAAAAAATGTTGGATTTTTATCAAATAAAGTTTATATTGCAATTTAGAAAAATTTTTTGGGAGGAAACTATGCAAAAAAAATATATTATCAGTGCTTCGGCGGTTGTTGTTTTGGCGGTGGTTGCCGCTTTTTCGTTTAAGGCTTGCGCTGGGGCAAATACGGTTGCCGCGCGCGTCAATGGCGAAGTCATTACTGTTGATGAAATCAAAAAGGCGTATGAAGCCAACCCGCAAATTATGGAACAAGTTCCGTTTGAGGAGTTTTACACAAAGGCGGTTGATGTTTTTGTAAACGGCAAATTGCTTTATCAAGCCGCAACGCAGGCTAAAGTTGAAGATACGGAATCTTATAAAGATCAGCTCAAAAGCGCCTCAGAAGACATTGCCCGTAAAGTTTATTTAGAGCAGATTGTTGAGGGCAAAGTCAATGATGCCACCATTAAAGATTTTTATGAAAATCAGTATTTGAAGAACTTTGAAAGCAAAAAAGAAGTCAAAGCCAAACACATTTTGGTTGATGATGAAGCAACAGCAAAAGAAGTGATTCAAAAGCTTGATAAAGGTGGCGATTTTGACAAGCTTGCCAAAGAATATTCTAAAGATCAGGCTGATTTAGGCTACTTCACGGAAGATATTATGGTGCCAGAATTTTCTAAAGCGGCTTTTGCGATGGAAAAAGGCACTTATTCCAAAGAACCTGTCAAGACTCAATTTGGTTGGCACGTTATTTTGGTTGAAGACGCCCGTAATGCCGAGCCTTTGCCTCAAAAAGACATTGAACCGCAGATTCGCAATTTGTTGACGCAACAAGCGATTGCCGAAACATTTGACGGTTTGTCGGGTAATGCTCAAATTGAAAAATTTGATATGCGTGGCAAAAAAATGCCGAATAAACCAGCTGAAGAAAAATAAGCGGTTGAAAGCATAAAGCAACAAAAAAGCCCCGAAAGGGGCTTTTTTTATGTTAATGCATAAAAAATCCTAGCTGTGATGACAAAGATAATAAGCGCCACCACAAAGGACATCGTCCAAACTAAAGTGTTTGGCCTTTTATGCACAAAAGTCTGCAAACAGCTTGCGACCGAGGCGACAAATGGAATTATAATCCATAAAATACCTGCTTTTGAATGAATCAAAAGCGCCACCGTCAGCAGACAAACTGAGCACAAAATCATCCGCGCATTCATGTGCGGTTTATAAAACGGCTTTTTAGCCATTTCATTAAAGCAAAGCTGTACTGCCCCGATGAAGAAGATAATCATCATCTCAAAAAGCAGAGCAGTATTCAGGCTTTGCCTAAATTCTGTGCCGGCAGGCAGTAAAAAAATAACAAACGCCACCACAAAAATAGCAGCAGACACAACCGACACAATACCGTTAATTGTTTCCTGATGTTTCATCAAGGAATTTTCATTTTGATTTGTTTTCATAATAATATATTTATAATTTAACTTCTGTGCATACTTTAAAAATATTTCAAAAATTTGTCAAGAAAAACTTTCATCAGGAACAGTATTTCAAATTTAGCAATCTCCATTAACGCATTTTTCATAAAAAAAGATGTATTCTTAGAAAAAGTCCTTTTTTATGGAAAGGGGATAAAGAAAGAATAAATCTTGAAGAACCGCGGATAATAACATTATTATAAAAAAGCAAAGGAAAAACGATGAAGGATATGATTTTAAAAGCCGTTGCGCAACCGCCCAAAATCTTTTGGGGGCCTGTGTTGCCTGTTGCCTTGAATGCGGGGCTTCAGTTTCCTTTTATGTTTATTTTAATTGGGACAGCGGACGTCAACCCTTTGCTTTTTGTGGCGACCATTGTGCTTGTTCATGCGGCGATTGTTTTGTATGGCGTGCGCGAGCCGCATCTTTCAGCGATGATTCAGGCTTTTGGGCAGGCGAACGTGGTATCAAAGAACCTTTATCCGGAAGGGGGAAACAAATTTGAACCCTGATTTTGATTTTTTCAACCTCTTTGTGCAGGGCTTAAGCAATATTGAGGTCATTGTTGCAACAATCGGTTTTGTTTCGGCGGCGGCGTTTGCGGTGTTGCTTTCAACCCGGTTTGGCAACTGGATTCTACCGCAACCGCGTGAATCGCGCGTGTCAGACTTTTTGCCTTTTGCGCGCCTGATGGAAGACGGCATCACGATTCGCTGTCAAAACGGCTCATACGCGCGCGTTTTTCGTGTGACGGGCGCAGATTTAGCCTCTGCCACGCCTGAAAAAAATTATTCTATGATGGAAGCCCGCAAAGCTTGGATTGACAATATGTCGGAACTTCAAGTTGTTATTCGTGTGATAACATTGCGCGAAGCTTCGGTTTTAGAGCAATCAAAAGGCGATTTTAATAATCCGATTCTTGAAAAAGTCAATGAAGTTTGGTCTGAAAATATGGACAGACTTTATACCAACACGCATTACATTGTTCTTTCGGTTATTGATAGAAAAGACGCCCTCAAAGATTTGAACTATGCCTCGCAAAGCTTGGTGGCAACACTTGGCGAATATGGCGTGGCGCAGATGTATGAAGCGCCGGATAGTTTGGCGACCGATAGCCCGCTTTATCTGTTTAGCCGGCTTGTGAGCCCCATTTCAAAACCAGAACCCAAAATCCGCAACGCCCAAAATGCCGAGCTTAATGAGATGTTGACGGCCGACCACATTCACTTTACGCGCGAGCAAGGCATTATCCGCTTTTTCTCGGGCGAGAGGGAAGAGTTTGAAATTGCGATGGGCATTCGCACCACGGGCGATTATATGGACGAAAGTATGGTTTTGTCGCTTTTATCCATAGATTCGGAGCTTGTGTTGCTCCACAACGTGCGCCCCATTTTTAAGCCGCAAGCGCGTATGATGCTCATTCAGCAACAACGTATGGCGGCTTTAACGAGTTTTTCACCTGAGGTTGTTAATCAATATTCACAGGCATTGAGTACCATTGAAGATTCGGATGCCGATTATCAGGCTTTAACAGAATATGCCATGACCATTTTAATCCGTGGTAGAACAAAGGCAGAGCTTGATTTTGGCGAGTCCGAGGTGCAACGTATTTGCCGTGCTTTTGGTGTGACGCCTGTTCGTGAAGGTTGGGTGGCGCAAGCAACATTTTTCAGCCAATTTCCAACTTATGACACTTATCCCAGAACATACCGCTATTTATCGCGTATTGTGGCGCTAGCGATATGCTTTGACAAGCCGGCAGAGGGCTTTTCCAAGTCCGATTGGGGGCCGGGGGCAATTACAGTGTTCAGAACAATGTCGGGTTCGGCTTATCAATTCCAATTCCACGTTTCTTCTGAGGAGTCGGCGGTGGCGCACTGTTGTATTATCGGCCCGACCGGACAAGGTAAAACAACGTTGCTCACATTTTTAGCGGGGCAAGCGATGCGGCACGGCGATTTGAAAGTGTTTTTCTTTGATCGTCACCGTGGTGCCGAAATTTTCACACGTTCTGTCGGTGGCGCTTATGTTGGCTTTGACGGCGACAATAAAAATGTGTCCTTAAACCCATTTGACGCAGACGATACGCCCAACAACCGCGCCTTTTTGCGCCGTTGGATGAAGGCGATAACCATGGCGGACGATGCACTTTCTGAGCGTGAAGCCGCCCGCGCAGTAACAACCGCGTTTGATTATCTGCGTCCGGAAGAACGCGTTATGAAAAACCTTTATAAAAGTTGCTTTTCGCCAACAGGGACAATGCGCCGCGAGCTTTATCGTTGGGTTAATCCTGAGCAGTACGGCAACATCTTTAACGCCGATACCGATAGCCTAGATTTGAAAGCTAAGCGCTTTATGGCGTTTGATTTTACGCATATTTTTGAAGACGAAACCTTGGCGCCGGCGGTTATCAGCTACATCATGCACCGTATTCAATCTGAAACGGGCGAAACGGGCGTGCCGTCCCTGATTATGATTGATGAAACCGCACCGATGCTCAAACACCCGATGTTTAGAGATTACTTTATTATTGGTTTGCAGGAAGGTCGTAAAAAGCGCCAAGCATATTTATGTGCGTTTCAACAGCCAAATATCATTGATAAGCTTGGTGTTGGCGAGGTTATTCGCGGTCAATGCCAAACGGTTATTTTCTTTAGAAACCCGCAAGCTATGCCCGAAGATTACGCCACATGGAACTTAACGCAAGCGGAGCTTGACTTTGTGTTTGGTAAAAGCTACCGCGAATTTCCGTATGCCATTTTGCTTTCGCGTCCGGCGACAGGCGAGTCGGTTATCTTAGACGTGAACTTAGGGGCTTTAGGGCCTTACCTCAAGCTTTACAACTCAGGACGTAAGAATGTTTTGCTTGTTGAACAGCTCATTAAAGAATACGGCGAAGAAAACTTTGTTACAAAATATTTAAATATTGGCGAGTAGAACCGATTTTATTTTGTTATTAACAATTATTGTGCTACAATATATTTTATGATTAGACGTTTAGACGGAGGTCGGCATGAAGAAATCTTATATTTTGACGTTTTTAACGTTATGTGCCACAGGGCTTTTAAATCCCGATTCGGTGCTTGCTCAATGGCCGACTTTTGATCCCGGAACGTTCGGACAATCGCTTGAAACCGGTATGACAAAAGTTGAAACCGGTGCTAATACGGCGCAAAACACGCTTTCTGTAACCACCATTCAACAAGCGGTGGGCGATGCTTTAGGCCCTGTGACCAAATTTAAAGATCAAGCCGAAGCTCGGCTTAAAAAAGAGGCTGAAAAAGCTGAAAGAATCCAAAAAGCCAAGCAACGCGCTGAAAAAATGAAACAGAAATATGAAAGAGCCAAAGAAATATATGATAGGTCACAGAGTATGGCGGAAGCAGCCAAACAACAAGCGACAAAAATGTATAATCAAGCCAAAGATATGTACGAAGAAGGGACGGACTATGTTGATGAAGCCAACGGTTATTTAAATAGTGACGATGATACTTCAGAATATTATAATCAAAACAATTCTTATACAAGCGGTTATCCGTATCAAGGTGGCGGGCAATCAAATAGCGCGTCAAACAAGGCAAACACAACATCTTCATCTCAATCAAATGCGGCAAATAGCCAATCTTCATCTCAGACAAACGCGGCAAAGGCACAATCATCATCAAACGCGACTAACAACCTTTGGGACGATGATGATTTTGATATGGACGAAGATGTTTTTGAATATGATGAAGAATTTGATATTGATGAAGATTCTTTAGATGACACAACTTTTGACGAGCTTGGCGCAGGCGCGCGTTCAAAGCTAGATTCGGATTCGGCTCAAAGCGATGAAAACGTCGCGCGCCGCCCATTCGGTAACAGTGCAAGCGAAGGCAATTCTGCCAATGCCGAACAAGGCGAAGAAGAAACCGCAACAAGAAGTAGCGCGTCAGGCGGTTTGGTCGGCAATGAAGAAAATACAAAAGGTGAGTCAAAAGGCGGTACGTCAGGCAGTTTTGTTGGTACTGAGGAAGACCGAAAAGCCTCAACCCAAGGCGGTACGTCAGGTAGTTTTGTTGGTACTGAGGAAGACCGAAAAGCTTCAACTCAAGGCGGCACGTCAGGTAGTTTTGTTGGTTCTGGAACAGATAACGAAACATCTAATTCAAACGGCGCTGGTTTAACAATCGGTGGTTCTTCAAATTCAGGCGCATCTGGTTCAACACCAGGTTCAAATGGGGCGACCTCTTTAGGAACACAAGGCGCAACAGGCGGTTCAGGTTCACGAAGCGCATCAGGCGGTGTTTCAAGTGCCGCAGGCATGACAGGCAACGGTTCTTACACGCCGAACACGGCTTCAACCTCTAGAGATGTTTCAACAATATCGGCAGGCAATTCATCGGATGCGGCAACAACGCCAATCGCGCAAGTTTTGAGCCAAACGCCAATAAGTGGCGGTTCAGAAACATCTCCTATATCAACAAATGCCACAACGCCTGTTTTATCAAGCAATGGTTCTGCGCGGCAAGCTTTCCGCAAGGCGTCCGATTCGCCAACCAGTGCTACCGAAACCGCGGCCTTGTCACAAGCGATGCAAAATGTGAATGTGACGGCAATATGGCTTTACAAAGCCGAGGCTGAAAAGTTTGTTTTGGTGGCGCAAATAGGCAAAGAACTTGAGGCGGAAAAAGAAATGGTGGCTGATGACGAGCTTATCAAACAAGTCCTTGAGCAGCAGCAAACAGTCGTTGAAACAAAAGGGCAAAATAATGCGCCTTATAGCCGGATGATTGTGCCGTTAAAAGATGCTGAAAAGCCTTTGGGCATATTAGTATTTGCTGATGTAAACGAGCGCGAATTTACAGAGCAAGATATTAAAAATGCTGAAAAAAGCGCTGAAGCAATCAGCCTGATGCTTAAAGATACATTCGTTGTTTCTTATTTAGAATTTTCTAATATATCTTTTGCGCAAGAGGCGCCAAGTATGGGCGGTATGAAAACGGGTACCACCGATGAAGGGCGTTTTATTTTTCCTGATAAAATTGCTGAAAAATGTGAGTTAAATTATGACGAGGCAACAGATGAAAAAATCGCCGAGTGTATTCGTATATGGGTGTTGGATATGCACAATGAAAACGCCTCAGACGCGACTGAGGCTAAAAATCAATATTCATACGCATTAGGGCAGCAGATGGGCAATACCATAGGCACAAGTTGGACACACAAAGCTTATGCCGCCACATTTGATACGGCAGTTGCAGACGATTTGGAAAGCAAATCATCCACCACCACAACCGAGCGTGACATCCTTACCTTAGTTGGCGAGGTCAACCGCGCGAACCAAGAAGTTTTAATCCGGCTCTTAGACAGTTATGCCAGCAAAGTGATGACAGAGGCTCTAGAAAGTGTGCCGAATTTAGACGATTCGTTCTTCCGTGAGGAAGGGGAGGAGTAGCCATGAAAAAGCTCCTTTCTATATGTTTGATTTTTGCTTTTTTTGCGGCGCCTTTGCCGGCGTACGGCATATTTGATGCCATGCGTTTGGCAATTAGAGGTACAATTGATAAAGTCCAAGCCAAATTGCAACAAGTACAAAAGTATTATGATTTAGGCAAAAAGCTTGAAGATCAAGCCACGCAAATAACCGATCAAGCAATCTCAACCGTTGGCGGAGTTGTTGATGTTGCTCAAAATCCGCAGATGTTGCAAGACGCTGTTACAGGTACGGTGATGCAATCAGCGCAAGATATGATAGGCGGCAAAAAAACAGATGAAGAAACCGAAAAAGAAGTTCGCAAACTTCGCCGCAAAAAAGGTGCTAAAACCGATACCATCGCGGTTGCTGAGCTTTTGCAAGATGCTGTCAACGAGCTTAAAGGTCAAAGCGTGGCAGAGCTTTATAACAAAGCGCTGATTTTAAGGCTTGATATTGCCGAAGAAGAATCGCCTGATGATAAAGTGGATACCATTGAGCAAGCCTTACAAGCCAACAGCAAAATGTATTTGCAATCAGCGCGCCGTTGGAACAGAATTTTGGAAATGCAAGCCTATATTTCAGACTTTGTGTTTATGAATCAGATTGTGAACTATCCGCAGGAGGATGAAGATGAAGACGAAGAATAAAATAATCCTAGCGGTTGTTACGTTTGCTTTCTTGGCTTGGTCGCCGATAGCTCTTTGCGGCATAGATATTGGCGCGCCTGAAATGGCATCAGGCACTTTTGATAAAATCCAAACAACAGTAGAAGATGCGGGCAAAAAGGTGAATACCGCGGCACAAGAAGCGCAGAAAAAAATTAAAGGTAGCAAGTTTATGGTTTTTGTGGAAAAGGTAAAAGCTTTTGCCAAAAGCATTAAGGCGTCTGTTTCTGCGATTCAGGGCATGGTGGAAACAGCGCAAGGCGTTTATGACGCGACAACAGGCGATTTAAGCGCCTTACAAGATATATATGAGCAAAACGTTGCCAAAGTTAAAGATTCTTCAGCTTATAAAGCAGGAGAATTAAGCAAAAAATCTAAGGATTATGATACCAAAATTGAGGCGCGCAAAAAAGCTATTCAAGAAGAAATTGACGGCAAAATCAGAGCTGCGCAAGAAAACCTAGATTCTTTGAACAAAATGATTGAAAGCGCAGACGAATCATCCGCAACAAGCACGATTGAAAACCAGCGCCAAAAAGCTCAAGACGAGTTAGATCAGTATAAAGAACAAAAAAAGCAAATTGAAGACGGCTCATATTTTGAGCAAGATGCCGAATATAACCGATTGGTAGAAGAAAAACGCGAAGTAGATTCTGAATTGCAGGAAATAGGTATGAATGCCACTTCAGAAACAGGCGATAAAGCCTCATCTTTGGCAAAATCAGCGGCAGGTAGTCTGCTTGAAAAAAGCGATGCTGAAAACGAGCAAGATTACTTAAAACTCATAGAACAAAACTTTTTGAAAAAAGACCAACCGGTCAATGATAAAAACATTAAGCCGATTGTAAAGTTCAGAAAAGAAACCATAAAAAAAGACATAACAAATGCAATAAAGGTTGCCTCTGAAATTAAGAATGAAATTGATTCTATGGATCAAAGCGCCGATGACAACGCCGGCAATTTGCAAGCGGCCGATTATCAGATGACAAGCGTTAGCTTTCTTATTCAACAACGCATAGAAGATATTGAAGCCTTATATAAATATATGTCGTTACTTGTAGCAGATTTGCGGCTAAAAACATCATTAAATATGTATAATCAAGATTACAAGCTTAAAAATTATGATAAAAATCCGGCAGAGCTTGATTTTGATAATTACATTTTTACGGAAGCTGATTTCTTGGGCGAAAAAGAAAACGACCTCTTGAAACAAGCTACGGAAGCGGCCAAGGAAAAGGCAACGGAAGCAGCAAGTAATGCGGCGTCAGGTGTGCCAAACATGTGATTTGAAGGAGATAAAAGATGAAAAAATATGCATTAGTCAAAACATTTTTAGTTATCTCTCTTTACGCTTTGCTCCTAAAGCCAGCTTTGGCGCAAGTGCCGTCACCCTTGCCACCGACACCGCCTGAGCCTGTGCTAGATGTTCTGGCAGGCGTTGCAGATTCGTTGACAGCTGTTCAAAACCAGTTGGGGCAAATTACCGATCAATATCAATCTATTGCAAGCGATGGCATTAGTGACATCAAAAATATGAAACCGGGGTTTAATTTTTCGGGTTTTGGGAATGCCGCCCGAGAAAAATCTGTCTTTACGAAAAAGAAAGGCAAAGGGCCTGTGCGTTCCGCCCGTAAAATTAAAAAGAAACAAAAAGAAGAGGCAAAGCTGATTGAAAACTTTAAGGAATTGTTTTTAACGTATCCTGAAAAGATTATGAAAAAACATCCGCTTGACCACGACATCATCAAAACCGCGTACAAGCAAAAAGGCATTGAATTTGCAAACGATACAATGATTGAGCTTTATTTAAGCGTGCGTGATATTGAAGAGCTGATGAATAAATATAAAGAAGATATTACACCTTTAAAAGATTGTTATGTTATGGGACAAGGCGGTCAAGGCGATGCTTGTCAAGCCGCACAAGATCCTGATGAAGAAATTACCGATTGGGTTAATTTGTATCAGCTCAACCGCATTTATGATGCCATGTTAATGATGACGGAAGAATTGGTAGCGTTGCAGGCGCAATATCTCACAGCGCAGGCGTTGCGTGAGGGCGTTGAGCCTATCACACCCGAAAGTGTCAAGCGCAAAGCCAAAAAGAGCAAAAAGACAAGCTTTAACTATATTCAAACTGAAAATTTAGCCTTTGCGCAAATGTTCACGCCAGCTGAAACAACCGAAGAACCTGAACAAACAGAAATAACCGAAGAATCTGAAGTTATCGTGGAAGATGAAGAGGAAGATGACCCTTATAAAGAGTTGCGCGAAAGTTTCAAGCCTGTGCGCGCCAAACCGGCAGATTTGGAGTCGCCTCTTGCGGGCACAGCCGATTCGTTTAATGCTTTGGCAGAGTTTAACAACTACTATTATCAGTTAAAAACCGCGCAAGATCTTCATAACATTAAAGCCTCAATTCCTGAGTACAGGAAGCCGTTTGTGCAGGCGCGTCGTATGCGTGAAATTCATGAGGCTTTAATAGATAAAGTTTACGATTCGGAGCAATGTATCATTCATTATTTAGGCCAATATTACAACAATCCGACAGAGGTCTGGCTTGGGCAGGGTTGCACGTATCAAGGGCGCGAAATCCAATGCCACGACGGGCGCAAAGTAACCGAACAAACGCTTAAAAACTTGCGCGCGGGCGATATACTTTGTGGTGAAAACAAAGATGAAATTTGCGCGCAAAATAGTATCAATATTTATGGGTCTCGCGGCGGAAAATCAGGCGAATTAATCTCGGCTTACAAGCTTGCGAAAGCCGATTTGCTTGAAAAAGCCACCATTAAATATGATGATGAAAATTCAGATTTGTTTGTAACGACCGCCACAGATCCCAATGCTTCAACTGATTTAAAAAGCATTGAGGAAACAGATTATGATAGTAAAGTGACCGATTATCAAAACGGCAACACAGACGGTACGTTTAAAGAGCCCTCAAATGAAGAAATTGCGCAAAATGAAAACCGCGAGCAAAGCCTTTTAACATGGCAAATGGGCGCGCAGATGGCAAATGAAATCCGCGAGGATATGTTTGCGGGCAAAACAAAAACCGGCTATCCGCTTTGGCAGGATGAAAAGAATTTTTATAGCCTTTATTGGCAAAAAAAATACGAGAATATGAAGGCTTATATTCAAAAACTTGATTTGCGCAATGCGGTTATCAGCATGATGCAAAAAGTTTTTGAAAACAACGGCAGACTCAAAGATCCCAAACTCCAGTACACATATTATGTAAATGGCTCTCCAAAATATTATGGCATTGACTTAACAACAATTAAGCATAAAGGCGAAGAGGCTTTGGCGGGTTTAAAAGTCAAAGAAGAAACTTTTGTAACCGCAAGCATTCAAGCGGCTGATTTAAAAATTAAAAATATTTTGGGAAAATATATAACTGATAAGGATAATATTGAGTATTTTATAAAAATTGCGTATGATAAACTTGATGAAAACAGCGCGGCTTTAAGCGATGCCAATAAGCAATATAATAGTTTTTTGAAAGAGGCGCAGGATCAAACAGCAATGGCGGAATATCAAGAAACAGCCGTAGAAATGGGGCAAGATCGGCGTGAGCGTGATCCTAACGCGGTGGACGGTTTGTTAAACCAAGCGCAAGAGGAAAAAACAGTGGCTTTGGCATCAGCCGATGCTGCGCAAAAGCAAGCTGACGCGTCAAAAGCCGATTCGGCCTCTGCCCGAGAAGAAATTGGAAATCTGCGGGGATACATAAAAGGTTATAAAGAGAATTTAAAAGAAATTCAAAACAAGTATACAATAGACATTATTGAGGCTGAAAAAGAAAAATATGAGGCAGTTCAAAAATTTTATAATAATATTCAAGCAACAGATTATACCGAAGTCCAAAATCTTATTTCAGGCAACTTAAATAACTTAGATTTTAGTGAGGTATGGACGAATTATCAGCAACAGTTTAAAAGTTATCTGAATCAAAACCTTTTAGGCGCGGTTTCAAATGTAAGTAGCGCCATGGAAAAAGCCCGTCAAATAGCGATAAACTTAATAAATGATGCTTATAATAATATCACAAAAATTTCTGATCCTTATTCGCTCGCGGGGCAACAAAACATTCAAAGGATTCATGAAAAGCTGATTGATGATTTGCAAAATCCGGCGACTTACGCTACTATTGCGCCCTCAGATTTTGTGTCGTCTCAATTTATGTTTAATGGCTTTGCGCAAATTGCGGCGAATACGTTTGTTGCAAACACTATAGCAAACCTTTGTAAAACCGAAAATTGCAAGATGGCAGATAGCGAGTATTTTGTCGGCTTGCCACCGAAATCGCGCGACTTTAGAGCGCCAAAGCCCATAGCATACAGCTATACGCCGCCTTTGCGAGAAATTGTCCATTTTGATGTGATTGATTATAATAATGTCATTAAAAGCAATTCGGGCGATGTGGCAAGAACAGCTCTCCTTGATTATGGACACCCCTTACCAGATTTTTGGGAAAAGATTTTAATGTATAAGGGCTTTGTGGAGCAAGATGTGGATTTGAATGTAATTAAGCAAAATAGCGATGATTCTTTCTTTTATAACAGCGGAATTTATCCATGCCGCTATGGAAGTTATCGGGTAGATAGCTCTAAAGAGGACTTTGTTTTTAGCTTTTTAAGCAAAGCAGATATGAACAAATTGCAACAATGCAACAATATTAAGAAGGTAGAGTTTGATCTTAATGGAGGGGTGATAATGACTTTTGCTGATGCAAAGTCAGATAAAGGACAACTGAAATTAAATCTTAAGTTTGAAGATGAAGAGGAAGTATATACCTGCAATAAATTTGTTATGACAACCTATAAAGATAAAGTTGTTTTAACAAATTTAAGCGGTGACAATGAAAAGTGCAAAAAAATAACAAGCATTGAAATTGATGATAGTGGCAATTTAAAAGTCAATCGTCAACTCACAGAAAAAGAACAAAAGGCGTTGGCGAATGGTGAAACAAGCTTCAATACTTCTATTGTGCAGAATTCTAGCAAACTCAACAGCGAGTTAGGCGTGTTGCTTCAAGCGCAAAAGCTACCGAAAAGCGATTATATGGGTCTTAAGATGAACAGCACAATAACCGAAATTGCAGATAAGTTTAATGAGCAAGATGTAACAAATGATAACGATGCGGCTGAAATTTCTCAAATGGAGGCAAGACTATTAAACCGCAACCAATTCGGCGATTATCTGCGTTATGTTGAAATGGAAGAAACTTATCAAAAAACGCTTGATGAACTTGATGTTGAACTTGATAGTGCGCGTGAAAAAATCAAAGAAAAACTCGCCAAAATCAATTATACGCCGGAAGAGGGGTTTGATTTAGCGGATGATAAAACGTATAATGACATTTTAAGCCGGCTTGATAAAGCTAAAAACGATATTGTGAATAAAGTCGCCGGAAAAATTAATGCCATGACGCCCCAAAACGAGGTTATGGAAGATAACGTCAACAAACTCAAAAATATGCTTGGCACATTGCAAACCGATAAAGACGAGGTTTTGCAACTTGATGACAACCAAAAGCCCAACAAAGATTTTGAGGAAAAAATCAAGTCTGAAACAGTTGATTCCGAGGCGCTTTCTCGTTACGATGAAGAAACCAAAAAACGTATGGAAGATGAAATCAATAATTTCGGCATACCGTACTGCGCTTCATATTAAAAAGGGATAAAATGGCAGAAGAATTACAAAATAACTCCAAAACCTTGTTCATAACCGATGCGAACAGTCCAATAGCGCACATGGATTATATAACGCAAGAAGAAAAGGAAGTCCGCACCCTCAAAGAGGTTTATTATTGTTGGCTTTCAAGGCTTGTGATGTTACTAGCCGTCATTTCTTTGGGCTTTTTTGCAAGCGCTTCTTTGGTGTTGTTTAAGCTTGCGCCTGAAGTGACCGTTGAGCCTTTTTTGATTATTCCACAGGATAATTCCGAATCAATGGTGCGCTATGAGGTTATTGCGCCGAATATGCCGTCATCCAAACAATTAATGGAAAACTTTGTCCGCCAGTATGTGACCATACGCAACGTTATTGTGAACGACGAGCGCGAGATGCAATCGCGTTGGCTCAACGGTGGCATTGTGAGTTATTTATCCTCGCTTCAGGTTTTTGATGCTTTTAACAAGGGCTTGCAAGATCAAATTCGTCAATACATGAGCAGTGGCATTGTTCGTGATGTGGAAATTATTTCGGTTGATAAAGTCGGTGGCGAAAAAAGCCCTGTATGGAAAGTTGATTTTCGCACCTATGATCTTTCGCTTAAGAATCATAACGAAACCACAGGCGGCTTAATTTTACAAACACGTTATTGGACAGCTTCCGTAACGGCGTTTTTTATCCCCGAGCGTATGTTTATGGCGCGCCGTCTGTTTAATCCGTTGGGTTTTACGGTCACGCGTTATTCGCAGACAGAGGTTGAAATCCTTTAATTTTAGACTTTTGCATATATATTATCATCAAAATATAATCTTCAAGTTGTTGATAAGTTGGGGATTGATACACTTCGTGTTAGACATATAAAAATAAAAAGTTTAATGTAAGAGTGTCTAGACGTATATTATTGATGAGGAAAACATTGCAATGTATAAAAAAATCATAGGCTTTTTGGCCGTTCTTTTGTTATCGGCGTGCGGGCTTTTTGGCTCTTATTACGAGCCTGAGCCGGTAGGTATCGGTAAAGATGTCAATGAACTCAAGCTTTCGCCGTGCGCATGTTTGCAAGTTGAACTTCCTAAAACATTGCCGGATTGGTTTGTCGCATCTATTTAAGAGGAACAAATGGCTGAACAGTTAGGTACAGATAACACAAATCAAAGGCTTTTAGGCAACAACCGTATGCCGCCGCGGCAAAGACCGCCTCGCCCCAAACAGGCAGACGTTGAAATTGTCAACGCGGCGGAAAAGCGCTATTTGTGGACAGCGCGCGCTTTTGCGGTTGTGGTAGCAATTAGCTTGTGTTGCAATTTTGTTTTGTTTTTAGCAATTATGCAGCTTGTGCCGTTGTACCGGATTGAGCCGTTTTTGCTTTCTTTTGAGAACAAATCAGAGCAGGTTTATGACATTCGTCCAGTTCAGAACATGGAAGATGAAAAGGACATTACGGAAGTTTTTGTGCGTGAATATGTTTTAATGCGCAGTGCTTTCAGCAGTGACATTGACGAGATGGAATCTCGTTGGATGCCAGGCGGCGCTTTGCAGGAAATGTCATCATCGGCGGTGTATCAGTCTTTTGTTGAGAAGACGGCGCAACCCGCGCTTGAGCTTATGCGTACAAAAGGCTTGGTGCGTGTGGTGCGCATTATGACTGTCAACGAGCTTGGACGCGGTTTGTGGCAAGTTGAGTATGAAACAAGGGATATGTATCCCGATTCGGCGGCGCCTGAAATCAATTATTGGACGGCGTCACTGCAAATTACCTACCGTCGTAAAAACGTTAAATATGGCGAGCGCCTGAATAACCCGATTGGCTTTACAGTCACGCGTTATTCGCTTTCGCATAACAATCAGGCGCAATAAATAAAGGTGTAGAAAAATGAAAAGTTTTTTGAATAAATTGGTTTTGATAAAAGCTTTGGTACTTTTGCCGTTGGTGGCAAATGCGCAAGCCACAATTGATAGCTTGAACCAAAATGCCGACCAAAGTCAAGGCATGTATCAGCCGATGAACATTGGTTATACGGGCATTTCTTCTTTGGGTATGACGCAAAGCGCATGGCTTGACCCGCTCCAAAACTTGGGCGAAGGGCAAAGCAAGCCGGCATATTCCAAATATTATTGGTCGCCTGATTTAGTTCTGCCGATTCGCCTGCGCGAAGGGATGATTACACTTCTTAATTTTCCTGATTGGGAGTTGGTTGAAGATGTTTATATTGGCGATTCTAAAACTTTTGACGGCCGCATTTCAGGGCCAAGCACCTTGCTTTTATACCCCAAATCGGGCGCGATGGTTGGTGTTGATACAAACATTATCGTGTTTGGTCGTTCGGGCAACAAATATGTGTTTTATGCCAGAAGTGAGGGCATTAACACCGAGCGTTTAACAAACTCTATCATTGATATTGAGGTTATTGATGCCGAAGATCCAAAAGCGACGACGGGCTTTATTGGTGGCTCGCGCAGTGGTTCAAGCGCTGTTCGCGGCACAAATCCTCATTCAGTAGCGTCCACGCATACAAAGCGCTTCCAAAAGGAAGACTGGATTCAAAGCATTCCGCTTGATCCCACAAAATTCCGCTTTGATATGGAAATTTATGTGCCAAATCCTGATGATGTTGTTATTGCGCCTGAACGCGTATGGCGTGACGATATTTTCACATACATTGACTTAGGCGAAAAAGCGCTCAATATGGTTCAGCGCCCAATTGTGACCTTGATTGTGGAGCGTGTTGAAACACCGGTTGGTTTCCGCACAGCTGGTCCGAACAATCGCTTAATTATTGTTGAGGGTATTGGCGATATGGTGTTAAGAAACGGCAAACGTATTGTTTGCCTCAAGCTCCGTCGCGCTGATGATATTGACATTTTGCCTGATTATTATGATGACGGTAATGAATGGGATGTTGGCGCCGCTATTCCGCCAGTTAATGCCAAGGCTAATGCGAAGGGAACAAATCCTTACGCCAAAGATGTTGAAGACGATTCGTTTGATGAAGACGAAGAAGAGAAAGACACATCTTTCTGGTCATATATCACAAAGCCTTTCAAAAAATCTACCGAGGAATCCGCCACGCCAAAACGGCAAAATACGGCTCTTGTCGGCGAGAAAAACTATAAAGTTGGCAATGAGGGCGAGCTTTTGGTGCCAGAGTATATGAAAAATGCGCCCGAAGGCATAGATTATAGCAAAATGCACCGCTTGCCACACTTAAAGAGCAATTCAGGGCAGAATATGAGCGATGTTTTATCCGCTTACAAGTTTGGCAGTGGCTTTAAGGATTCAAATGTTAGCAACATTTCTGTGGAGCTTGGCACAGATGCCGATGTTTCCAACCTTGAAAATCTATGGGCGAATTTAACCGCCAAGTACGGCAAGCTTTTAAAACCGTATCAGCCGTTTTATTCGGTTGACGCGCCGGCTGACGGTCAAGGGCGAGAGCTTTTCCACTTAAGGATAGGCCCGATGTCGTCTATTGATACGGGCGATGAAATTTGCTCTCAATTGGGGCGTAACGGAGTCTTTTGTAGTGTTGTCAGGATACAATGAGTAAAGAGCCTTTAACAAACTCGGAGCAATATGTCCGCAAAACAAACCGCGTTATCTTAATGGTGGGCGTGGTTTCGTTTGTTATATTTCTGATGGGTTTGTTATTGCTTTTTTCAGGCGGTGAAAATCAAAACGAGTATGAAGCGCCTGTTTTTACTGATGATGACAGCGCCATTGATTTTGGGAGCAACACAAATCCCTTAATGGATAACATTGAGTTTGAGGGCATTTCCGATAAAGAAGATCCCATTACAACAACCCCTGATCCTGTTCACATGGGTATTGTGGTGCTTGGCACAGATGCCAAAAACGTTTTAACAGTTGGCACAAACGGCAGAGGAGCGATTCGGATTGTTTCTGTTAAGCTTGCCGAGCCACCCTTTGACGGTTTTACCTATAATGACGGTTGCACCAGCGCCGAGTTGCGTGGCAATCAAACTTGCAACATTACCATGAATTGGGCGCCTGTTGTTTCAGGCAATGTGCAGAATAATTTTATTATTTCATGGCATGAAACAAACGTGAGCGCGCAAAATGCCAAAGCGCAAAAAGTTTCGTTTGACGGCAAAGCCGTAACAGAAGAAGAAAGCAGGCAAATAGCGCAAAGCGCCTCAGCTGATAATCGCCGAGCAATTTATGATGAAAACGGCAATATCGTCGGTTATGTCGGTGCGGACGGCACAGTTTATGACGCAAACGGTAATGTCGTTGGACGTATGCTTGAAGACGGCACAATAGTTGATAAAGACGGTAATGTCGTTGGTAAGATTATGCCTGACGGCACATATTTAGATAAAGACGGCAACGTTATTGGCAAGGTGTCCAGTTATGTCGGCGCGGACGGCACAGTTTATGACGCAAGAGGTAATGTTGTTGGACGTATGCTTGAAGACGGCACAATAATTGATAAAGGCGGTAATGTTGTTGGCAAAATTATGCCTGACGGCACATATTTAGATAAAGACGGCAACGTTATTGGCAAAGTTTCAGGAAAAGAGGTAGGGCGTCGCTTAGCTTACGGACCAAATGGCGAAGTGATTGGCTATATTGATGAAAACGGCAACGTTTATGATGAAAACGGCAACATTATCGGACATGTAGATGATAACGGTATGATTGTTGATTCAAACGGCAATATCATCGGTGTGGCGGGTAACGATAAGTTGGTTTATGACGAGAATGGCAATGTTATCGGTTATGTCGGTGCGGACGGCAAAGTTTATGACAACAATGGCAATGTTATCGGTAAAGTGCTCCCGGACGGAACAGTTGTTGATTTAAATGGTGTGCCGATTGGCAAGGCTGTTGACGCGGGTTTTGTTTATGATGAAAACGGCAATATTATCGGGCGTGTTTTGCCTGACGGAACAGTGGTGGATATGGACGGCAACGTGATTGGTCGCCTAAATGAAAATGGTGAAGTTATGGATATGAATGGCAATGTCATTGGTCATGTCAGCAAGCCCGGTCGCACAGCTGTTGATGAAAATGGCAATGTTTTAGGCGTGGTGTTGCCCGATAACACCGTGGTGGATGAAAACGGCAATGTTGTTGGTTATGTGGATTCTGAAGGCAATGTTTATAAAAACAGTGGCGAAAAAATTGGCAAAGCGGGATCTTCACGCCGCCTATATTATGATGAAAACGGTAATCCGATAGGCTACATTGATGAAAACGGCAATATTATCGGTTTTGACGGCAAAACAATTGGTAAAGTTTTGGAAGACGGCACAGTTTTAGACGCCAACGGCAATGTTATTGGACGTATGCTTGAAGACGGCACAATTGTTGATAAAGACGGCAGGGTTATCGCCCGTGCCGGCGAATATGTAAATTTAGCGCTAGATGAAAATGGTAATGTGATAGGTTATGTTGATGCCAACGGCAATGTGATTAATGCGCAAGGCAATGAAATTGGTCATGTTGATAAAGATGGCAACATCATCAGCAACAAAGCCGTCAAAATAGGAGCAATTGTGACGCAGAACAGAATTGCGCTTTCACCTTCAGGTGTATTCTTGGGCAAAATCAACTTTAGGGGCGAGGTTGTCGGCGAAAAAGACGCCGTTTTAGGACGTGTTTTGCCCAATGGTTTGGTGAAAGATTTGAGTGGTAAAGAAATTATTGGCAAAACGGTTTCATCAGGAACAATTATCGGTTGGGGATGCCAAAACATCGGCTTTTTAGGCGAGGACGGCGTGGTTGTTAAAGACGGCGAGCCGCAAGATTATAAGGTTTATCCAGACGGCGGCGTGTATAATGCCGAGGGCAAATACTTAGGTGATGTGGCAAAACAAGGTCGCGTTTATGATAGCCAATGCACTTATTTAGGAACAGCCAACACGGAAGGCGTTGTTTTAAGCGATTCGCGCAAATATGTCGGTTGTGTTAATCCAGATGGTACGGTTTTAAATGCTGACGGCGATATTATCGGACGTGTGGCGGCATATAAAGAGGTTGTTTCGCCAAGTGGTTTATCGGTTGGTTTTCAAAATGTGAAAGGCGCGGTTATGCGTGGCGCTAACACAATCGGTTGCGTAGATTCAAACGGTGAAGTTTATGCTATAAATAACTCTTATTTGGGGCAAATGGTAGATAAATATTATGCATTTGATTTATCGGGCAAACTTTTGAATTTGTTTGATAATCATGGCGAATTAAATGTTGCGGCGACACCAGGCGCAAAGCTGTTTTTGAATCATTACATTGCGGATAGCAACAACAAAATTTTAGGCATTGCCTTGCCTGAAAAAAATCTGATTTTAAAGGCAGACGGAAGCATTTTAGGGCGCGTTTTTGCCAATGGCGAAGTTTATGACGCCGCGGGCGCGTCTTTGGGACGGATTTTTGGAAACGGCGTGTCGTTTTATCAACAAATTCCGGCAGGTTTAATGCCTTTGGGCGCGGTGGCTGATTTGTTGGGTCAAAATGTTGGCTTTGTCAACTATGACGGACGAGTTGTCAATCGGTTTGGGGAAGAGTTAGGTAAAATTGACGTGCGCGGTCGGTGGTTTGATGCTGAAGGCAAGCTTTCAGGCGGCATTATCAAACAAGGCGCGGCGATAGGTTATGACGGTTCTTATCTAGGCTTTGTAAATAGAGAGGGCAAAGTGATTGGGACGCAAGGGAGCGCGCTTACCGAAAACGGTTTCGGGCTGATTTTAGACGCTGATAAAAATGTTATGGGCGAGGTTGTCCCCATGACTTTGGTTACAGATGTTTTTGGCGATTATAAAGGCTACATTGATAATTTGGGCAATGTGCGCAATCTATCCGCGCAAATTATCACGGGCGTTTTACCCGGTGGTTCAACTGATAAAAACGTGAGCGCCCTGCGCGAAGGCTTGGTTGTTGATTTCAGCGGAAAACCGCTTGGTGCAGTCACCCCGCAAAGCCGTTGGTTAGATAACAAAAACACCTTAAACGGCAAAGTTTATCCTGACGGCAAAGCACTTGATTTAGAGGGGCATCTGGTTGGCGAAGTTGTTGATGCTGATATTGTGATTGATAATCAAGACAAAGTGGTTGGTTATGTGGCATTTGACGGAAAAGTCACAGATTTTGGTGGCACGACAATCGGGCATGTTTTATCAGGCGGCTTGGCGGTTAATAATCAAGGCGATGTTATTGGCTCGGCATTTAAGGTTGGTACGGGCGTTGTTTCAAGTGACGGCAAATATTTAGGCTATCTTCAACCGGACGGAACAGTTGCTGGTAAAAACGGACAAAACATCGGTTTTATTAAAAGCAACGGTTCTTTTGTGAATATAGATAAAAAAGTGGCGGGCTATGTTTTGGAAGAAATTGCCCAAAATCGGAGAAATTAGGCGATGATAAAAAAGACATTTAAAATATTGGCGTTTATTGCTCTGTTGGCAGGTTTTCAGAATGTGGCTTTGGCAGACGAAATCACGGCGGTTGATTTTAATGGCAATCTGCTTGGCAAAGTTATTCCAGATGGTACGGTTATCAGCTTTGATAATGAAATTATCGGCACAATCACGGCCGATAGCTTGATTATAAATGCTCAAGGCGATTTGATTGGTGGTGTCATTCCGCAAGGCGTGGCAATCGGCAACGATAACAAGCTTTTAGGCAAAGTCAATAACGACGGCACGGTGCGTCTGCCTTCAGGCGCGGTTATTGGCAAGGTTCTGCCCAATGCTTTGGTCATTAATGATAATTTTGATATTTTGGGTGCAGTTTTATATCCGGGCTTAATTTATAACGATTCGGGTGTTTCGGTCGGGCGTTTGGCAGGCGACGGAACGTATGTTAATTTTGAGGGGCAGAATATCGGTTTTGTTTCGGCGCAAGGGTACGCCTATCGCAAAAGTGGCGAAAATTATATTTTAGACGGTCGCCTTATTCCTTCTAAAATGGTTACCGCGCTTGACGGCACGTTTTTAGGCAGTGTTTCTCCCGGAGGACAGGTGGCTGATTTTGAAGGCGTTGTGATTGGTAAAATTCATGCTAACGGCTATGTTTATGATGCCGATTCTCAAATAATTGGTACGGTTGTTTCGGGCGGTTATGCTTTTGATAATGCGGGCAATTACTTAGGCTTGGTTACTTATAACGGCGAAGTGGTTCAAAAAGCGCAGACAATCGGACGCCTGCGCGGCGATGATGTGGTTATAGATTTAAAAGGCGAGCCGATAGGTTTTCGTGTAGATGTTTCAGCAACGGCAACAGATTTAGACGGGCGCTATTTAGGACGCGTTTTGCCAAATGGCATTGTGGCTAAAGCGCAAGCGGCAGTTGGCAAAATTGGGCCACGTCAAACGGTTTTAAACGATTCGGGCGCGGTTATCGGTGAGCTTATAAAAGCAGGCCCAATGTTTGATGACTTGGGCGATTTAAAAGGTCAGATTTTACGAAACGGCCGTGTGATAAGTCCGCAAGGAACGCCTTTGGGTTATGCGCAAAATCGGTTGGCATACAACAACATTCATCAGCTGATGGGCGCAAGCTTGGAAAAAGCGATTGTTTTGGATAATAATAACAAAATTTTAGGCTTAACGGGCGTTTCTTCAACTTTTGATGATAACGGTGTGATGCGCAAAATTTCGCCTTTAGGCTTTGTTTTTGCCGAAGACGGAACGCTTGTCGGACAAACTGTTTCGCTCCAGCCTTTTTATACAGAGCAAGGCGCGGTTCAAGCCTATTTAGGCGCTGATGGCACATTACAGGGCATCCCGTCTGAAAGCGGTGTGCGCTTAACAGGCTATGCGCAAACCATTAACGCCCAAAATGAAATTACAGGTTTTGGCATTAACGCTTCTTTTGCGGTTTCAAATACGGCGGAATTAATGGGCGTTTTAATGCAAAACAATCAGATTATGAATGCTGAGAAAGAGCCTATTGCAAAAGTTTTGCCACAAGGCAATGTGGTTGGTTTTAATTTAACAACCCCCGATTCGCTGATGCCTGTTTTAGGACAAGCGGAAACAGGTGGCGCGGTTTTAGGCTTTAATGGCATTAATTTAGGCTATGCTGATGTCAACGGCAATGTGCGTGACGCTTCAAATAATTTAATTGGACGCGTTGTACCTCAAAATTGGGTCGTTGGCACGCAAAAAGCCCTCATTGGTTATGTTGCCAAACCGCAAAGTGTTGTGAGTGAAACATGCTCTTATATGGGTACAGTCGGTTATAAAGGCGATGTGCGTAACGCGCGCAACGTGGTGTTGGGGCGTTATCTTTCCAATGGGCAGATTGTTTCGGAAACAGGCGGACGAATTGGGCATGCCGTCAAGCCCGGCGCTGTTTATGATGTTAATGGTAAGCCACTTGGAACAGTCAACGTTTTGGGTTATTTAACAGATTATAATGCTCAAACACTTGGTTGCTTAACTTGGGACGGACGTTTTTATAACAATGAAAAAGTCTTTTCAGGAAAAGTTGTTTCGGGCGCGCCAGTCATGAGTTTTGATAATCAAATTTTAGGGCGCGCGCTGAACAATGCGCAAGTTGTTGACTTTGAAAGCGCCGAGATTGGTTTTGTGCAACCAGACGGCACCTTTATTTCAGAAGACGGCATTGAGGGCTTGCTTTTTGAATATGCCTTTGCTTTTGATAATCAAAACAAATTTTTAGGACGAGTTTCCGCTGAAGGCAAAGTTTTAAGTGATGATTATGAAGAACTTGGCACGGTTAAATATGACGGCGAAGTCGTTTCTGCTGACGGCAATTCTATCGGTTATGCTTTGTATGATATGTATGCTTACGATTCGCAAAACAATGTGATTGGTTACATTGGCACAAACGGCAAAGTTTATAATTTCTTGGGCAATTCTGTTGGCAATATCAATAAAGGCTTTTTGGTAGGTCCCGATAAAAAGCTGATTGCCCGCGGTTGGCGCGATTATTTTGTGCGTGGCGCTGAAAATCGCGTTATTGGCGAAATAATGCTCAATGGCGAAGTTCAAAACACAAAAGGCGAAGTGATTGGCACAGTCACGGGCAGTGGTGAGGTTCGTTCAGAAGAGGGCGATGTTTTAGGTAATGCGCGTCCGTTGCAGTTTTATATTGTATCGGCAGAAAAAGAGCCTCGTCCGGCAGATTGGTCAGGCACGCCAAAAGTTGGCTCTATGGAAGGACAAGTCTTAGATGAAAATGAGTACGGTTCAAAGGTTGTTGGAATAGCCTTAACCCCTGACGGCAATTATTTAGGCGATATTTTAGAAGATAACAGCGTGGTTGATAAATTGGGTAACGTGCTTGGGCAAATGTCTGACGGACTGGTTGTGGATTCGGACGGCAATTTAATCGGCATGGAAGAAAAAGATAAAGAAGAGAAAGAACAACAAATGTTCGTACCCGCTGGCACTTTTGGCGATGGTGGCGCTTATGGTTTGGGCAATACGCCTACAAACTTAGGCCCTGGAGGCGGCTTTGGCCCTGGCGAACGTTATGATCCCATACGTTCGGCGGCTTTGGCGGCGGCACAAGCTCAGCGCCGTTCAGAAATAACCGTTGGGCAATTAACGAGCAATGTTGATCGCAACAGTTTTGACGGCATGCAAGATAATTGGGACGGTGTGGCGCAACAACTTTCGTCTTGGCGAGTGGATATGAGCGAGATGATTTTGGCTGACAAGCCAATTCCGGCGGTTTTGGCGCGGACAATTATGTCATCTGATGGAGCAGACGATGTGCCGGTCACGGCGATTGTGGAACGCAATGTTTATGCCGAAACAGGACGCAACATTGTTATCCCCGCGGGAAGCCGTGTGATGGGCACATCATCGGGTGGTGGCGGAAGTGGTCAAAGCGGTGGTGCGGTACGCACAAACATCACATGGACGCGGCTTATTCGCCCCGATGGATCAGCGTTTGAATTTTCGGCTGCAAAAACAGGCGATGCGCAGGGTCGTGGTGGCGCTTTGGCATATTTGGATGAGCAACTCTTGAAAAAATACACCTTGCCTGTCGTGACAAGCTTATTGACAAATGCTTTGGCTTATGTAACAGCCACCAATGAAACGGGTTCTACATCAGGTGAGAGCACACTTGAAAGTTCGCGCCAACAAGCGGCAAATGATGCGCGTCAACAATTTTTGCAGAATATGGATCAGATTTTTAACCAGATTTTAGAAGATAAGACGAACATTCAAGCCGTAACATATGTGCCGGCTGGAACGCGGTTAATTATTTTCCCGAAAGAAGATTTATGGATTCGGACAATTGATCGTAAAGAAAATAATAATAAGAATCTTGAAAAAGGACCGTTAATTGACGGGAATGAAATGGAAGATGTTAATAAAAACGCTTCAACAGGTGGTGGTTCGTCATCAGCAAATAGCGATAGTCCGAGTTCTAGAGGCGTCGTTTACTTAGATGAAGGTGTTGATGCAAAACCCTCAAGTGGTGGCTTGATAGATGATAAATCTTTGCAGGATGCTAAAAAGAAAAAGCAACAAACACAAAACATTCCGAATGTAACCGTTTCGGGCGCAACGCCACCACCGCCGTCATCTTCGGCAACGGGAATGCCTCCGTCAACAAATGCAAATCGCAATGATAATTCGGGACAATTATTTTAAGGAATAAAGTCATGAGTACATTTACGGTTTTGGAATCAGTTTTACGCCCCTTGGCTTATTGGTACAATCAGGAAAACATTGAGGAAGTAGCGATTAATCGCTCGGGGCAGATATGGCTTCGGTTGCGTGGCAAGAGGGCTTATCCTTGGGTGATGTACAAAGATGAAAAATTAACCAAAGAATATTTGACGGATTTATTATATATTGTGGCAAACACTTACGAGTTGCCGTTTGACCCCATTTCAGGTTCGCCGGTGGTGTATGCGACAATCCCTGGAGATCATCGTTTTTCGGCGATTGCAGGGCGCAACATTATGTATGATCAAGATGACCTCACAGGCGGTGTGGCGTTAACCATTCGTGTCCATGCCGATGACGTGGCTTTTGGTCTTGAAGATTACGGCTTAACGCAAGGTAAGGGCTTGCATAAAATTAACCCCTTAAAAAACATCAAAGATCCTGAAGATCCTTATGAGCGGTTGCTTTTAAGCATTAAGCGTGGCGATCATATTTTGGTTAGCGGGGCGACATCAACAGGTAAAACAACGTTTTTGAATAACTTATTAAAAATTTTGGATATTCATAAGCGGATTGTGACCATTGAAGATACGCGCGAACTTTTAGTGCCACACCCGAACCGCGTGCATTTAGTGCTTTCGCGTACGGAGCAAACCAACCAAATGGATTATGCCAAAATCATTGACTTGGTGGTGCGTTTTACGCCAGATGCAATTATCGGTGGCGAGATTTCAACATCAAATGCCGGCGCGCTTTGGGAGCTGATGGGTTCTGGTCACGATAACTGCTTAGCAACCATACACGCCGAAAGTTCCGAGGCAGCTTATCAAGCGTTTACGGATCGTATTTTACACACTTATCCGAGCATTGACAGAGCCAAAACCATTGAGGAAATGCGGCACAAATTGCGTGTGGTGCAAATTAACCGTGACGGCAACCTCCGCGCCATTACAGAAGTCACATAAAATAAAATTAAACAACATTGTCATTCCAAAACGACCCCAAAGCAAGCGTTACAGAGCGGTGACCCTCTCATAATGTCACTCTGAGGACTTTAGTCCGAAGAGTCCAGGAAAACCCACTCTCGTCACTCTGACACCCGCAGAGTGGAAGAGTCCAGAACACCTCTCCCGTCGTCACTCTGAGCGTCAGCGAAGAGTCCAGGAAAAACGAATCAAATTGTCATGCTGAACGCCCCGTCCGTCATGCTGTGGAGCCTATAAAAACAACAAAAGTAATTGTTGTTTTTTAGGCGATATAACGCGTATGTTAGCTTGCTTTGGTGCCGGCAGGCGCCGATGCAAGCGTTACAGAGCGGTGACCGAAGCGAGTTAGTTTTGCGACGAACGCAAAACTTACGAGCAAGAATGTTTCAGCATCTTTTTATAAGAGATCCCGAAACGAGTTCGGGATGACGATTCGGATGTTTTTCCTGGATTCTTCGGCGGTAAACCGCCTCAAAATGACAATTTTTGAGTTTTGGATTTCTTTAAAAAACAGCATAAAAATATCAAGTAAAATCAATTAATTATATGGAAACATCTCAAGAAAACGTACGTTTAAATGTGAAAAATGTCAAGTATTTTTTTTTCAAAAAAATCAAATACTTAATTTTTTAAAAATACCTGAAAAAAATGCACATTTAAACGTACAATAAAATTGTAAAAACTATTATTATGGATATTATAAGTAAATCTTGCAGATGGCAGGTTTTCATATGTATTTTAAGTAATAGTTTTTTTAATAAAATTATTAATAAAAAAATACAATCATATTATGAAAACAACGAAAAACTTAAACTTCCTCAATTGCATTTCTGCAAAATCAATAATTATAATAAGTTTTATAATTTTGATTATAGGATCAATTTTTATAAAGAGTATGACAGTTTTCGTAGTGCTCTACGGCGCTGTCTTCGGCACCATTTTTATTATTGGGTGCCTGAAAGGAGGAAGAAGGTTTATACTCTCCTTCCTATACTTTTACGCGAGCATATCGCTCGCGGGGCTTATAAAAATGCTTCTCAGTTAGAGGGGGTACTGTAAGATTTATGAACCCCCGAATACTTTATTGTATGCGGGGGTTCTTTCTTGGGCTCTATGTCACGCTCAAAAGTATTTACTCATTTAGCTTAATCCAACACGTCGGCTTCATAGGCATAAACAATTTGGCTTTCGTTTTCGTCCTCAGTGTTTGAGAGTTCGCAAACCATTAATTTGTCGGCATCTTCCAAGCTATCAAAAATTTCGTCAGAAATAGATTCCAGCAAAACAACCTCATCAGCGTTGCGAAAAAGTTCAGCTGAGCTGTCTTCGGGGTGTAAAATAATTTTAGCATTATCCGGTTGTGTTTCCGAGGCATAAAGCAAGAGCAAAACCTCGTCTTCATCATTAACCACAAAATCATAAGTAGAATTTTCTGCCATAGCCGTATCCTTTGCGTTATTTTTGAATAAGCCTATAAAAAAATTCTTAAAAAATGATTAGTGTTAATATTTTTGTAAAAACAGATGCGCCACCTCTCTAAATTTTATATTATTTAGCTGAAAGGAAGAAAAATGTCGGCGCTTTTAGATCGTGTGGTGGAGTTTTGGAAATGGCCTTTTGCGCTGTATATGTTTGTGTCTTTGCCGTCATTTTTTGATTCATTAGATTTCTTTTCATTTGCAAACTACAAGTTTTTAGCGATGTTTGCGGGTTTTGGGTTGTTTTATTTTGGGCGGACGGTTTCAGATGCCTCGGTCAGAACATCTATGCAGGTCATTGCGCACGAACTCACGCACTCGTTTTTTGCGCTTTTAACCTTGCACAAAGTCAAGCACATCAGGCTTAACCCTGATGACACGGGCGGCGAAATGGGCTTTGAGGGCAAGGGCAACTGGCTGATTGTGATTGCGCCTTATTTCTTTCCGCTTTTCGGACTTTGCTATATGGTTGTTATGACCTTTATGCCTGAAAGCCTAATTTTTAACGGCATTTTGGGTTATTTTTTAGGTTATCATACCGATACGGTTTGCTCGCAAATTCACCCCAAACAGACGGATTTACCCAAAGTCGGTTACACCTTTTGTTGGCTATTTTTGCCAGGGGCAAACTTTTGGATTATCGGGAGCTTTTTAGCTTTTAATAGCCGCGGTTGGGAGGGCATAAAAGTCTATTTTGACTTGATTAACCGCTTAAATTATCAACACCTTGAAACAGTCATTAAGCTTATATTTTAAGCTCTTTTTTATCAGCATCTAACACCACGCGCGCGCCAATCGGCAACACATAGCGGCTTTTAATATGCCCATACGGAAAGTTCTCAAGCGCGGGAACATTGTGCTTAAGGGCAAATTCCTTGATAATCTGATGCACGGTGCCATCGCCAGAATCAGCTTCTGTGCAGTCTAAAAATTGCCCGAAAACAAGTCCTTTAATTTTGCTGAAATTTTTTTCAAGCGAAAGCCTGTTAAGCATTAAATCTAGCTTATAAGTATGCTCGCCGACATCTTCAATAAGCAAAATTTTATCTTTCAAATCAGGCAAATATTTTGTGCCAACAAGATAATGCAAAACCGAAAGACAACCCCCGACTAAAACGCCCTCTGCCTTGCCGTTTACAAGTGTTTTGCCACCTTTTAAAACTTGCGGCTGACCACCCAAAACAGCGCGCATAGATTTTTCAATCCGCTTATCTAACGGACCGTTTTTAAAATCAAAAATTGGCAAAAAACCTGTCCAAGAAACATTTTGGCTCAAGGCATAGGCCGCGTTTTGCAAAGCCGTTGAGTCAGAAAGCCCAAAAACAGGCTTGGGGTTTTTCTTAATGATTTTCCAATCAACATAGGGCAAAACGCGCGTGCAACCTGCGCCACCCCGAATACAAAACACGGCCTTTATCGCGTGCTCGGCAAAAGCCGCGTTAATATCCGCCGCGCGCGCCTCATCAGAGCCAGCCATATAAAAATGTCTTTGAAAAACATGCGGCATTAAAACAGGTTTTAAGCCTTGCTTTTCAAGCCAAGTCAAGCCGTCTTTTAAACGCGATTTTTCAACCCAACCCGACGGCGCGATAAGCGCAACTTGATCTCCTTTTTTCAAAAGCGCCATTTATAAGCCCTCCAAAATTTCTTTACAAAACAGGGGCAACGTGTTATCGCGCGCGCCCATAATAATGATACGATCGCCTTTTTGCGCTAAGGCAATCAGCCGATTCTTTATTTCATCACGCGTTTGATAAAATTCGGCGCAAACACCCAATGACACGGCAAAGTCAATAAAGTCTTTAGAAGAAATATCGCGCGTGACTGTGCCACCGGCATAAAAAATTTCGGGCATAAAAAGCATGTCGCCTTTTTGAAGTGTTTGCGCAAAGCTTTGCATAATCTCGCGCCCCATCATGCGCATGGGCGAAAATCCGTGCGGCTGAAACATCACAAGCAAGCGCCCCGCATAATCGCGCAAGGCGGAAACCGAGGCGCGGACTTTATCGGGATTGTGCGCAAAGTCATCAATGACAGTCACGCCCTTTTGAACGCCAATCACATCTAAGCGCCGTTTGGCACCTGAAAAAGTTTCTAAAGCTTTGGCAGCCTCGCTATAAGATATACCCAAAAACGAACACGCGGCAATCGCGGCGGCGGCGTTGGCGGCATTAAAAGCCCCAATAAGTTTTAAGCTGAAAGTCTGCCCCAAAAGCTTATAAGACAAGCCGTTTGGCAAGGGTTTAATGTCAGAAATATAAACATCGGCTTTGGCGTTTTGAAGCGAAAATGTCCGGATGTTTTGATTGGCTTTCAAAAGCGGTTCGCAATAAGACGAGTCCAAATTAACAACCGCGCCGAGCCGCGCTCTTTGCACAAAATCTGAAAAAAGTTTTTGAAGCTCGTCAAGGCTTTTATGATCAAGCCCGATGTTGGTCACAACCGAAACAGCAGGGTTATATTTTTCAATAGAACCGTCGCTTTCATCAGCTTCCACAACCAAAATTTTTTCATCGCCCAAAATAACGTTCGGAATGCCTTTTTGATTTTCATAATTTTTCAAAAGCCCGCCATTAATGACAGTTGGCTTTATATGAAGAACGTCTAATATATAACCAATCATCGCGGTAACGGTTGTTTTGCCGCTTGTGCCGCCAACCGCCACCCCATAAGGCGCGGCATTAAAAAGTTGCGCCAAAAGATCAGAGCGTTTTTGAACTTTAACACCTCGCTCAAGGGCGGCCTTCACATCGGGGATAGTGTCTTCAACTGCGGTGGAAACATAAAGGCAATCTAAATCAGGGCTAACGGCCGAGCCGTCTTGCTTAAAAATCTTAATACCCAAGCTTTCAAGCGCCTTTTTTTGTTCTTGATCTTTGCCCTGGTCAAAACTTCTGTCTGAGCCACGCACCTCAAAGCCGCGCGCTTTCATAACCTGCGCCAAAGCGCTCATGCCACTGCCGGAAATGCCGCAAAAGCTGATTTTCATCATTCGTCCTTTCAAAAAGATTATAAGGCATCGTACAAATCTTCGTCTTCACGCTCGGCGGCTTGGAGGCTTTTATAATCAATAATGATGTAAGTTTGCCCGTCGCCGTCTGCCAAAAGCGCTAACGTTACGCCAATCCCGTCGCCCTCAAAAGTAGCATAAAGTGTGGATTCGCCACTGATAAGTTTTTGCAAAAAGCCTGTTGAGCCAATTTCTTGCGCCGTTTGTTTTAAAGACGTTGTGGTTGTGCCGTCATCGTTAGGGATTGTTTCTTCCACATTTTCAATAGCAGGGCTAAAAAACTCTTGCGCATTGCCATATTTCTTTTCCAAAATTTTATAATATTTCCGATATTCGGCAACGCCTTTTGAGGCGGAAGCGTCATCTTTCAAATAACGCCCGTAGGCGGCAATGCGCCACAAGGCGTTGTTATTGCCGAAACTACCTAAAACATCACGAAAAGCGTCAACAGGCTTGGGCAAATGATATAAGGCGTATGTGTTTGGCGAATCTTTAACTTCAACCTTTTGCATACGCACGCCCAAAGCCTTAATTTCCTCAAGACCTGCCGACCATTTAAGCCCGAACGGCGCGTTTTTATAAATTACCTGATTTATTTTGTTTTGAGAAACAGTGCTCATTGTCGGACGACGTTTATCAATTTGCAATTTTTTAGGGGCGGCTTGCAAAATTTCAACCGCGTTCATTTGACCGCTTTGCCCCTCTTTTTGTTGTTTCATTTCTTCTGAAACCATAATATCGTCAAAAAAAGCCTCTTCGGCATAAGCCGCGCCTGAAACCAAAATTAACCCCAAAACAAAAAAGAAATTAAATTTTTTCATAAGTGCCTCGCATATCAGATAAAAAAAGATTGAACGCCGTTTTATTTTGTTTTATGTTAGCAAATATACAACTTAATTTGTTAATTTAAATATAAGATTTACACATGGACAAGGATAATATTCAAGAAAATTTAGTCAACAAAGGCCGTGAGCTGATTAGCCGCAACGGTGCCGAGGGCTTGACGGCGCGCAAACTTTCTGATGCGTCTGGTTATTCGGTTGGCACAATTTATAATCAGTTTGGGAATATGGATAATTTTATTTTAATTCAAAATTATCTAACTTTGGACAGTCTTTATAACAGGCTTTCGGGCTTGCAAGCATCAGGCACGGCTTATCAGCGGCTTAATCTTTATGTACATGAGTTTATCAACTTTGTTTTAGAAAACAAAAATCTTTGGTATTTGGTTCATTCATTTCATTTGCGCAACAATAACAGGCATTTTTCAAAGGTTTATTTACGCCGCGTGGTGCGCATTACACAATTGGTGGAGAGCGCTTTCAAAACGCTTTACCCTGAAATTGAAGTGCCGGAGCGGATTTTAATGTTACAAGTGATGTGGTTGTCGCTGTTTTCATTAAGTTCATTTTTAACGACTGACGCGCTAGATAAGTTTAGCAAAATCAACAAGACAACATTGTGCGAGCTATTTTTAAACACATATTTGGCTGGTTTAAAGGTTTTGGAAAAGGCATAAATGAAGCGCACCAAGCACAAGGACATCAACGGCTGGCTTATTGTGGACAAGCCGCGCGGTATGAGTTCAACCGAAGTTGTGAATATAACGCGGCGGCTTTTTGATGCCAACAAAAACGGCCACGCCGGCACGTTAGACCCTTTTGCAACGGGCGTTTTACCAATTGCCTTTGGCGAGGCGACAAAGCTTATACCTTATGTTATGGACGGCGTGAAGGAATATGAGTTTATTCTAATATTCGGAACAATGACAGATTCCGGCGATTCGGAGGGTAAAATCATACATTCTGGCGGCGCAATTCCAACTTTGGCGCAAATTCAAGATATTTTGCCTTCGTTTTTAGGGGTACAGGAGCAAATTCCGCCGGCGTATTCGGCAATCAAAATCAACGGCGAGCGCGCTTATAATTTGGCGCGGCGCGGTCTTGCGCCCGAAATGCCCGCACGCGAGATTAAAATTTTTGATTTAAAGCTTTTAGGGCAGGTCGCCGCCGATTCGTTTTCGTTTAGGGTGCGTTGCTCCAAAGGAACATACGTTCGGACGCTCGGAATGGACATTGCTCGCAAACTCAAGACCATCGGGCATTTGAGCGAACTCAGACGAACAAAATGTTCAATTTTTTCGCTTTCAGATACGATTTTACTGGAAAATTTAAAAAATATAGTGTATGAAGATAAGCGACAAGGTTTTCTTTTGCCGGTTAAGACGTCACTGCGCGACATCGCGGTGATTGCCGTTTCGGTTGAAGAAGCTACCAAATTAAAGCAAGGTCAAAGCCTTTCTCCAAGAGGGCGTGAACAACTTCAAGGGTTGGCGGCAGCTTTGTGTCATGATTGTTTGGTCGCACTTGTCCGGATTGACGAACGTAAAATTTCGCCGATTCGTGTTTTTAACCTCCTAACATAAAGGAAAATATGATGTCGCTTACAAATGAAAAAAAACAGGAAATTGTTGCTAAATATGGCACAAAACCTGGTGACACAGGTTCGCCGGAAGTCCAAATTGCGATATGGACGTACCGGATAAACGCTTTGATTGAACATTTTAATGTTCATCAAAAGGACCTACATTCTCGTCAAGGCTTGATGAAAATGGTCAGTCGGCGTCGTCACTTGTTGGATCACTTAAAGAAGACGAGTGAAGAACGTTATCAGGCCATTATTCAAAAGTTAGATTTGAGGAAGTAATTGCCAATAACGGTGATAACTGCGGGACATCTTTGTTCCGCAGTTGTCATAAAATCCTGATGACATTTATCAGGTGAGGTTTATAGATAGAAAGGTAGAAAAGATGATTGAATTTAAACAATGCCGCCAAGAGATGGATTGGGGCGGCCGTAAGTTAATATTAGAAACAGGTAAAATTGCCCGCCAGGCAGAAGGGGCAGTAGTTGCAACGTATGGTAAGACAGTGGTGGTTGCAACAGTTTGCGCCGCAAAAGAAGTGAGCGCTGATCAAGACTTTTTTCCATTAACAGTTAATTATCAAGAAAAATATTATGCCACAGGCAAAATTCCAGGTGGCTTTATGAAACGCGAGGGCAAGCCTTCTGAACGCGAAGTGCTGATTTCAAGGCTCATTGATCGCCCGATTCGCCCGCTTTTCCCCGATGCTTTCAAAAACGAAGTACAGATTGTTTGCACCACGGTTGCGCATGATCAAGAAAATGACTCTGATGTTGTGGCAATGATTGCGGCGTCCGCGGCTTTGGCCGTTTCGGGCATTCCGTTTATGGGCCCGATTGGCGCGGCAAAAATTGGCTACAAAGACGGACAATATATTTTAAACCCGACTTTGGAGCAAAGAAAATCGTCTGATTTGGAATTGGCGGTTGCTGGTACATCCGAGGGCGTGCTGATGGTTGAATCTGAGGCAAACGAACTTTCCGAAGAAACAATGCTTAACGCCGTGATGTTTGGTTTTGAGAGTTTTCAGCCTGTTATTCAGATGATTAACGAACTCAAAAAGCAAGCAGGCAAGCCCGATTGGGAAGCGCCCGCTTTTCCGCCTGAGTTTGAGACACTTTTTGCCCGCATTGAAAAAGATTTCGGCAAAAAGTATGAAGAAGCCTTTACAGAAACCGACAAACTCAAACGTGGCGAGATTTTAAGCAAGCTTGCCGAAGAAGTGAAAGCCACAATTGACGAGGAAAATGAGGTTGAAACACGCTTGGCGCCTGACGTGATTGAAAAGTTAATGCACAAGACCATGCGCGAAAAGGTTTTGACAACAGGTCGTCGCATTGACGGGCGCGATACCAAAACCGTCCGCCCAATTAGTTGCGAAGTAGATGTTTTGCCCACCACCCACGGTTCGGCACTCTTTACGCGTGGCGAAACGCAGGCTTTGGTTGTAACAACGCTTGGCACGGAAGACGACGCGCAAATTGTTGACGGCTTAATGAACGAATATAAGCAAGACTTTATGCTTTATTACAACTTCCCGCCGTTTTCAGTTGGCGAATGTGGTCGTTTAGGCACGCCGGGACGTCGTGAAATCGGTCACGGCAAACTTGCTTGGCGCGCTATTCATCCGATGATGCCCTCTGACAAGGAAAAATTCCCTTATTCTATCCGTGTTGTTTCGGATATTATGGAATCTAACGGTTCTTCTTCCATGGCAACGGTTTGCGGCACAACGCTTTCATTAGAAGCCGCCGGCGTCCCGATGAAAAAGCCTGTCGCGGGCATTGCTATGGGCTTAATCAAGGAAGATGACGGCCGTGTGGCGATTTTGACCGATATTTTAGGCGATGAAGACCACCTCGGCGACATGGACTTTAAGGTTGCCGGTACTTCTGACGGTGTGACAGCCTTGCAAATGGACATCAAAATCACATCTATCACCAAAGAGATTATGAAAAACGCCTTGGCGCAAGCGCATGAAGGGCGCATTCACATCTTGGGCGAAATGGCAAAAGCGATTGCCGCGCCGCGTGAAAAAGTGTCTGATTTAGCGCCGCGTATTATCTCGCTTAAAATTCCGGTTGATAAAATCCGCGAAGTGATTGGCACAGGCGGCAAAGTTATTCGCGAAATCATTGAAAAGACAAACACCAAGATTGACATTTCCGATGACGGCATTGTCAAAATTGCCTCTGTCAAGAAAGAAGACGGCGAGGCGGCTCTGAAGTTGGTGTTAGATATTGTTGCCGAGCCTGAACCGGGGGCAATTTACAAAGGCGTTATTACCAAGATTATGGACTTTGGCGCATTTGTCCGCTTTGTTGGCTCTACCGAAGGCTTAGTGCATATTTCTGAAGTGAAAGACGAGCGCATCGCCTCTGTTTCTGACTTCTACAAAGAAGGCGATTCCATTTGGGTGAAGTGCCTTGGCGTGGATAACCGTGGCAAGTGGAAACTTTCAGCTAAGAGGGTTAACCAAGAAACCGGCGAAGAACGATAAAGGAAAGGCGTATAGCAGCACATCTAGAGGCGTTTTTGCGGGTCTCGCAAAATTCATGTACTATTTTTGTACACTAGAATTTTGCTCGCCCTGAAAACGCCTCTATCTGCACACGCTATCTGCGTTTCCTTGGGGTTGTTTTATCCTCGCGCACCCTGAAAACGCCTCTATCTGTACTACTCTCCGCCTTTCCGAGGACTAAGAGAAAATAAGGATTTATTTGTTGTTTTCTAAACGTGCGGCCGCCCCGTGAGGTCATTCTGAGGCAATTTATTGCCGAAGAGTCCAGGACAACCAACCTTTCCGAATTGTCATGCTGAATTTATTTCAGCATCTCATTAATAAGATCCCGAAACGAGTTCGGGATGACGATTCGGATGGTTTTTCCACCTGGATTCTTCGGCGGTAAACCGCCTCAGAATTGTTAGAAAGAAAAGGACTATACAAAAGGAATAAAAAGGAGTAAAAAAGAAAAAGGCGGAAGAACGTCTCAGAATAGGGTGACCCCCGTTGTCATCTTGTTCTCCGCCCCTTAATTAAGATACTTGATGGGT
>CANPYS010000009.1 GCA_947588655.1 uncultured Alphaproteobacteria bacterium
TATAAATGAGATGCTGAAACAAGTTCAGCATGACATTTGGGGTCGTTTCAGGATGACGATTCGGATGGGAGGACTTTATAATTAAGGAGGAAAGAATGAAGTACGTTTTAATTTTGATGATGGTTTTATTTTCAAATCAGGCGGTGGCGCTGAATTGTGAAAAGCAGCCAACTTGTGAAGAATTAAATTATTCCAAAGATGATGATCCTCAATGTGCTGAGGATGGTTATATTCTTTGTCCGTTTGATTTTTCATACAAAAAGTGTTTACAACCCGATTGCGAATCGTTAGGCTTTACACAATCAGACAAAACTTCTTGGTGCAAAAATATTGCTGCTTGTCCGAACAATAAAGACTATACCACTTGCATTAAAGCAACTTGTGAAATCGGTGATGTTTATTACTCAGACGGCTCTTGTGGTTTGGTAGAAGATTATAATGGTTCTAAAACACCAGTCGGTGTGGTTTATTATGTTTCTGACGGCGGTTACCACGGTAAAGTGATTAACTTGAAAAATTTAACAAAAATATCAGAAAGTTCTGCTTTTGATCCAGCAAATCCGTATTATACAAAATATTGTTGTCTGTATTGGGGATATTACGGATATGATGTTCAGATGCTAACAAATTATAATGAAAACAATGTCGTTGACAGACTTAAAATGTATGATTCGGATTTGTATAATGGCAAAGGAAATACGGATAAAATTTTAACGACAGATAAGCCGCATTGCACCCATGCAGAAAACACAAAAGAATATTACCATTATTGTTTTCCGCAAGCTGCACAGGCTGCACATGATTTTTATCCGCAAGAAGAGTTGAAAAATGATTCTAAAGTTGGCAAGGGGAAATGGTATTTGCCTGCGCTTGGGGAGTTGATGGATTTATTTGGTTATGATAATAGCCAAATAACGGTCTTTAACGGGACAACAGGGGCAAATGGCAAGAATATAACTGTTATCAACAAAACTTTGAGCACTTTAAAGAGCAAGGACGTTGTGGCTGAAACATTGACAGATAATTACTATTGGTCGTCATCAGAGTATAGCAACAACGCTTCATGGGTACTCCATATGAGTACCGGTAGCCGAGGCAACACCAGCACCAAAAACGACGGCTACTATGTTCGTGTAAGTCTGCAGTTTTAAGTATAATATCCAAACAAAAAAGCAGAGAGTGTGTACCACTCTCCGCCTGAACTTGAACTAAGAGAATAAAAGCCTTAAATGATTTATTTTCAAAACTTACTGAAGAAAAAGTATTTCAAAATATAACCCTTGTCAAGCTTTTTTTGACACAAATGTAAAAATAAAACCATAAATTTTAAGATTTATCAGTAATATAAAAGATAAATATGGAGTTTTAAAAAGAAAAAACGCGTAAAAACAACCTTTCTCAGCAATCTTTACGCGTCCGTTTAGAAATTTATCAGAGCTTTTAGTTCAAAATAACCAAACGCCCATATGCATCAATACAAAGTTTAAGCAATCAAATTCAAACTACCGCCTGCTTTTTCCACCGCCACAACGGCTGTTTTAGAAGCAGAATTAACAGTAATATTAATTGCAGAAGTAATTGCACCTCGTGCCAAAAGACGAATACCGTCTCTTTTTTTGGTTATAATGCGTGCCGCTAAAAGAGCATCAGCATCAACAGCTTTAGCATCTAACTTGCCGGCATCAATTGCTTTTTGGATTGTATCCAAATTCACAACTGAGAAATGCCGCGCAAACGGATTTTTAAAGCCATGTTTTGGCAAACGACGGTAAATCGGCATTTGACCGCCTTCAAAACCGTTTTTAGCACCGCCAGAACGAGCCTTTTGACCTTTTTGACCACGTGCAGAAGTCTTACCTTTGCCACTACCAATACCGCGTCCGACACGTGTACGGTCTTTTGACGCTCCGGGATTATTTTTCAATTCATTAAGTTTCATGTTTTTCACCTAACTTATTACAATATAAAAGTTTATTTCAATGGACTTTAAGAAGCTTAAAGCCCCTCGCCAAACCTTGATAAACAGGCAAACATGCCCTCAAGGCCAAATCTTTGGCTTTAATGCTGTACTGCGCCGCTGTTTTTGAGCGTTGTGTACAAATAGCTACACGAGCGAAAAAACAGCAAGCATGACAGCACTTGAACAAAGATTTTACTCCTCAACTTTGACGAGGTGGGCCACCTTCTTAATCATCCCCCGTACCGACGGCGTATCTTCCAACTCCGAGGTGCGGTTCATTTTATTAAGACCCAAGCCGATTAAAGTAGCTCTTTGATCTTTCGGACGCCCAATTGGGCTACCGATTTGCGTCACTTTGATAATTTTTTTCGCCATGGGTTAAGCCTCCTCTTTTTCCATCTTCACGTTTGAAGCATTTTCGCGACGGCTAACAATATCGCCAACTTTTTTACCGCGTTTTGCAGCAATCATACGTGGCGAATTAATTGAAAGCAGAGCGTTAAAAGTTGCTTTAATCATATTATAAGGGTTGTTAGAACCCAACGATTTTGCAACCACGTCTTGCACGCCTAAAACTTCAAACACGGCACGCATTGGGCCACCGGCAATAACACCAGTACCAGCGGGAGCTGTACGCAAGACCACTTTGCCTGCACCGAAATGACCGGTAACATCGTGGTGAAGTGTTCTGCCCTCGCGAAGCGGAATGCGAACCATATTCTTTTTAGCCTCATTTGTTGCCTTCACAACAGCTTCCGGCACTTCAGCGGCTTTGCCTGAGCCAAAGCCAACGCGACCCTTTTGGTCACCAACGACCACAACAGCCGCAAACGACATTGTGCGTCCACCTTTAACAGTTTTAGCAACACGATTCACGTGAACCAGTTTTTCAACCAATTCTTCGGATTTTTCTTTTTTATTCTGATGATCAGTAGATTGTGCCATCTTTTCCTCCTAGAACTTCAAACCGGCTTCACGTGCGGCATCAGCCAAAGCCTTGACGCGACCATGATAAACATATCCGCCGCGATCAAAAACAACTTCACTAACGCCAGACTTCTGAGCGCGTTCGGCAACCAATTTACCAATAACGCCAGCAGCCTCAACCGTAGATGTTTTTTTCATGCCAGCGCGGACTTCTTTATCCAAAGTAGAAGCAGAAGCCACTGTTGCGCCTTTAGCATCGTCAATAATCTGCGCATAAATATGCTTGCCACTGCGGAAGACCGAAAGTCTAAGCTTATCGCCTGCCACCTTTTTCAAGGCAATCCGATTACGCGCTTTTCTTTTTTCAAACAATTTTCTTGGTGTGTTCATCTCAAGTTTTCCTTATTTTTTCTTGCCTTCTTTACGACGGATATATTCACCTTCATACTTCACACCCTTACCTTTATAAGGCTCAGGTTTTCTGTACTTGCGAATTTCTGCCGCCACTTGTCCGACAAGTTGCTTATCAACGCCAAAAACCTTAATTTGCGTCGGCGATTCACAACTAATTTTAATGCCTGCCGGCGCCGGAAAATAAACATCGTGCGAGAAACCCAATGAAAGCACAAGCTTTGTACCTTCAACACGGGCTTTATAACCCACACCGATCAATTCCAGATTTTTAGAATAACCTTCTGTAACACCTTTAACCAAAGTGTTAATATTGGCACGCGTTGTACCCCAAAGGGCACGAGCGGTCAATGTTTCAGACAAAGGCGTCACAACAACTTTATTATCTTCCACTTTTGTGGCGATGTGACCGTCGTCAAAAGTGCAGCTGAGTTCACCCAACTTACCCTTAACTGTTACCTTGTTCCCTTCAACGGCAACGGTAACGCCTTGCGGGATAACAACAGGATATTTACCAATTCTTGACATCTGTTTTCTCCCTAAAAGACCTGACACAAAATTTCACCGCCAACATTAGCTTTGCGAGCTTCATTATCGCTCATCACACCTTGCGGCGTAGAGATAATGGAAATACCCAAACCGTTGTAAACTCTCGGCAAATCTTTCACGCTTGAATAAACGCGACGACCCGGCGTAGAGACGCGGTAAATTTCGGTTATAACAGAAGCACCTTCATGGTACTTTAATTTAATGTGAAGTTCATCAATACCGGGCTTCACGTTTTGCTTTTCATAGCCTTCAATATAGCCCTCTTTTTTCAAAACTTCCAACACATTTTCACGCAAGCGAGAATGAGGTGATACAACATCCCTTTTCTTCGCTCTTTGTGCGTTTCTAATGCGTGTGAGCATATCGCCCAAAGGATCAGTCATTGACATAATATCTCCTCCTTACCAGCTTGATTTTACCAAACCCGGAATTTCACCGAAGCTTGCCATGTTTCTTAATTCAACACGGCTCAAACCGAACTTGCGGTAATAACTACGGGAACGACCGGTGAGCTTGCAACGATTTCTTACTCTGATTCTTGCAGAGTTACGTGGCAGCTCGGCCAATTTCAAAGTTGCTTGAAAACGCTCTTCTGGAGAGGCTTTTTTATCCATCACAACTTTTTTTAATTTCAGACGCCGATTCGCATACTTCTCGGACATCTTTACTCTTTTTAAGTTTCTATAAACTGAACTTGTTTTTGACATCGTAAAATCTCCGCTTATTTCTTGTAAGGCAGGTTAAATGAAGTCAGCAAGAACTTAGCTTCTTCATCGGTTTTGGCGGTTGTGCAAATCACAATATCCATACCGTGAATTTCCTCAACTTTTTCATAGTTGATTTCCGGAAAGATAACTTGTTCTTTGATGCCGAAAGCAAAATTGCCTTTACCGTCAAAGTGCTTACCGCTAATGCCGTGAAAGTCCCTAATGCGCGGCAACGCCATATTAACCAAGCGTTCCAAAAATTCGTACATACGTTCGGAACGAAGCGTTACTTTGCAACCAATCGGCATACCTTCTCTAATTTTGAAAGTAGCAATTGATTTACGAGCCAACGTCATCACGGGTTTTTGACCTGAAATCAAGGCCAACTCGTCCATAGCGTTGTTCAGTTTTTTCTTATCGGTAACAGCTTCGCCGCAACCGATATTTAAAACAATTTTCGTCAGCTTCGGAATCTCGTGTGGGTTCTTGTAACCGAATTTTTCCACAAGAGATTTCTTTATGACGTCATTGTATAATTTTGCAAAATTTGCCATAAAATTTTCTCCTATTTATCGATTACTTCACCGGTTTTACGCGCAAAGCGTACTTTTCTACCGTTGTCTGTCTTAAAGCCAACTTTAGTGGGTTTACCATCAGAAGTGACTAAAGCGACATTGGAAATGTGAATAGCGGCTTCTTTTGAAATAATCCCGCCGGGAGTTGTTTGGCTGGGTTTGGTATGACGCTTTACAAGATTCACACCTTGCACCACCACTTTACTCTCTTTAGGCATAGCTTTCAAAACTTCGCCTGTTTTACCTTTGTCATCGCCTGACAAGATAATAACCTTATCACCTTTTTTAATTTTCATTTTAGGCATTATAATACCTCCGGTGCTAATGAAATGATTTTCATAAATTTCTTGGCGCGCAATTCTCTGGTCACAGGGCCAAAAATACGCGTTCCAATCGGTTCGCCGTCTTTGTTAATTAAAACGGCGGCATTGCTGTCAAACCGAATAACGCTACCGTCTTTGCGGCGAATATCGCTTGCGGTTCTGACAATAACAGCCTTGCAGACATCGCCCTTTTTAACGCGGCCTTTCGGCATAGCGTCTTTAATGGACACAACAATCACGTCGCCCACGGTGGCATGCATTCTCTTGGATCCGCCAAGCACTTTAATGCACTGCACCTGACGTGCGCCGGAGTTGTCTGCAACATCTAGGTTGGTTTGCATCTGTATCATTTTCTAATTCCTTCTATTCTAGGCGTTATCAACCAATACAGTCCAACATTTGGTTTTTGAATAAGGCTTTGATTCAATAATTGAAACCTGATCGCCAACCTTGAACTGGTTATTTTCATCGTGCGCGGCAAATTTTTTGCTCTTTTTCACGATTTTTTTATAAACAGGATGCAAAACCTGATGCTCTACTCTGACCACAACAGTTTTATCCTGTTTATCACTGACAACAACACCTTGAAGAATTCTCTTAGGCATATTCTTTCTCCTAACTATTCTTCTTACGCTCGCTTAAGAGCGTGTTGATTCTTGCTATTTCGCGGCGGACTTTACGGATTTGAGCCGTATTTGTCAACTGACCGGTTGATTGTTGAATGCGCAAATTAAACTGCTCTTTTTTATTTTCAAGCAATTTAGCTTCCAATTCATCAACTGTCATCGCGCGTAAATCTTTTGTTTTTACCATTATGCTTCTCCTTTATCCGAATTGAGGCGTTGCACAAACTTGCTCTTAACGGGCAATTTGGCCGCGCCTAACGCAAATGCTTTGCGGGCGGTTTCTTCATCAATACCTTCCGCTTCAAACATAATGCGTCCGGGTTTTACTCTGGCAACCCAAAATTCAGGAGCGCCTTTACCTTTACCCATACGAACCTCAGCGGGCTTATCCGACACGGGGACGTCAGGGAAAATCCGGATCCATAATCTTCCGGCTCTTTTCATTTCACGCGTGATAGCGCGGCGGGCAGCCTCAATTTGGCGTGCGGTAACGCGCTCCGGCGTCAGAGCCTTTAATCCATATGTTCCGAAATCTAAAGTTGAGCCGCCTTTAGCCAAGCCATGAATACGGCCTTTGTGCTGTTTGCGGAACTTTACACGTTTTGGACTTAACATTTTCTTTTATCCTCGTTCTTATTTCTGTTCAGCCAGCTTTTTGTCTTGCGCCATCGGATCATGAGCCATAATTTCGCCCTTATAAATCCAAACTTTGACACCGCAAGCACCATAAGTTGTATGAGCCGTAGAGGTAGCATAGTCAATGTCTGCGCGTAGCGTATGCAAAGGCACACGACCTTCACGATAATGTTCGGTACGGGCAATTTCAGCACCGCCCAAACGTCCACTGCAGCAAACCTTGATACCTTCAGCACCTAAACGAAGAGCTGATTGCATCACGCGCTTCATCGCACGACGGAAAGCCACACGGCGTTCCAACTGTTGTGCCACAGAATCAGCAACCAACTTTGCATCTAATTCTGGCTTTCTGACTTCCAAAATATTGAGCTGGACTTCAGAAGAGGTCAATTTTTGAATTTCCTTACGCAAATTCTCAATATCCTGACCTTTTTTACCAATTACAACACCGGGTCTTGCCGAGTGAATTGTTACTCTTGCCTTTTTAGCCGGACGTTCAATCACAATACGGCTAATACCGGCTTGAGCCAATTTCTCTTTCAAGAACTCCTTAATTTTTAAATCTTCGTGGAGATAGTCGGTAAACTTGTCATCGGCATACCAACGAGAGTCCCAAGTGCGGTTTACACCTAAACGAAGACCTATAGGATTTACTTTCTGTCCCATTTATCTTACTCCCCACGCTCTTCAACGACAACAGTCAGGCTGGAGAAAGGTTTCAAAACCCTTGCTCCGCGACCGCGACCGCGTGCGTGCATACGTTTCATAACTAACCCCTTACCGACATAAGCTTCTTTTACAAAAAGCTTATCAATATTGAGGTTGTGATTGTTTTCTGCATTGGCGATTGCCGATTGCAGCAACCCCAAAGCCACCTTAGCGATTCTCTTCTTAGAGAAAGTCAACTCGGCGACAGCCTTTTCAGCAGCCAAACCGCGGATAGACTGCGCAACCAAATTCAGCTTGCGCGGGCTTGTGCGGATAGAGCGGCAAATGGCTTGTGCCTGTTTCAAGGCAACATTCTTTGTTTCAGTTTCTTTGACCATTATGATTCACTCCTCTTAGCTGTTTTATCTGAGGCATGACCGAAGAATGTTCTTGTCGGGGCAAATTCGCCTAATTTGTGGCCAACCATATCCTCGGTTACCAAAACCGGAATAAACTTGTGACCATTATGCACGCCAAACGTTAAGCCTACAAATTGAGGCAAAATTGTTGAACGGCGCGACCAAATTTTAATCACCTCATTGCGCCCCGATGCTCTTGCGGCATCAGCTTTCTTAAGAAGATAACCGTCAACAAAAGGTCCTTTCCATACGGAACGTGTCATATCAGTTTCTCCTTATTACTTTTTACTTTCATGACGAGATCTCATAATAAAGCGATCTGTCTTTTTGTTAGAACGTGTCTTGTAACCCTTGGTCGGCTTACCCCATGGTGTCACCGGATGACGACCACCAGAAGTTCTACCTTCACCACCACCGTGCGGGTGATCAACCGGGTTCATCGCCACACCACGGACAACAGGTCTGATACCCAACCAGCGGGAACGACCGGCCTTGCCCAAAGATTTGTTTTGATTATCCGGATTAGATACCGCACCAACAGTTGCCAAACATTCTTCACGGACAATTCTTAATTCGCCCGATGAAAGTTTGAGCTGGGCATAGCCGGCATCTTTACCGACAACCTGAGCATAACAGCCGGCAGAACGAACAAGTTGTCCGCCTTTGCCAACCTTGAGCTCCACGTTGTGGACGATTGTACCAACCGGCATACTCTTCAAAGGCATAGCGTTTCCGGGTTTGATATCAGCCTTGGCTGATGCCACAACCTTATCGCCGGCCTTTAACCGTTGCGGTGCCAAAATATAAGCCTTTTCGCCATCTTCATACTTAATCAAAGCAATAAAAGATGTGCGATTCGGGTCATATTCAATCCGTTCAACTGTGGCTTCGCAGTCAAACTTATTACGCTTAAAGTCAATCACTCTCAGCTTGCGTTTATGTCCGCCGCCGATTCTCCGACTTGTCACATGTCCAAAATTATCACGCCCACCGGTTTTTGTTAAGCCAACCGTTAACGTTTTTTCGGGTGCTCCCTTATAGAGCTCGCTGCGGTCAACAATAATGAGCTGACGCAACCCCGGAGAAGTGGGCTTAAATGTTTTCAAAGTCATGGTTAAATTCCTGTTGTAACATCAATATTTTGACCCTCGGCAAGTGTAACCACCGCTTTTTTATAGTCAGAACGAAAACCCTCTTGACCGCGGAAGACTTTTTTCTTGCCAAACTGACGAATGGTATTTACCTTCTTAACCTTCACTTTATAAATGCTTTCAACCGCAGCTTTAACATCGTCTTTGCTGGCAGACAAATCAACCATAAAGACAACTTTGCCGGCTTCAGATGAAACCATAGATTTTTCGGTAATTACCGGACGAACTAATGTATCATACATTTGAGCTGTCACATTGTTTGTTTTATTAGATTTTACCATTTCAATCTCTCCTCCAAGCAACGGACGGCTTCAGTCGTCAACACCAGTTTTTCTCTTCTCAAGATGTCATACACGTTTGCACCGATTGTTGGAAGCACATCAACGCCTTCAATATTTCGGCTAGCAAGCGCGAAGTTGACATCAACTTCCTGACCGTCAATAATCAAGCAATTTTTCAACCCGCATGCATTGAGCTTGTCTTGCAAGTCTTTTGTTTTAGGAGCTGATAATTTTGCCTCATCAATGATAATCAGATTGCCCTCTTTTGCTTTAGCAGAAAGGGCTGTTTTTAAACCGAGTTTTCTAAATTTCTTGGTCAAATCATGTGCATGACTGCGCACAACCGGACCAAATACCACGCCACCTTTACGGAATTGCGCACCTTTACGCGAACCTTGACGAGCATTACCACTGCCTTTTTGTTTAAAAGGCTTGGCAGGTGTCAAAGCAACATCGGAACGACCCTTTGTTGCATGCGTGCCGGCTTGCTGACGTGCAAGTTGCCATAGAACAACGCGGTGTAAAATATCGGCGCGGACTTCTAACCCAAAAATAGAGTCATTCAAGTCAATTTTGCCGACATTTTTATTTTCTAAATTTAAGATGTCCTGTTTCATAATTTTCAATCCTTACAACATTATGCATTCTCAGCCGGTGTTTCTTCGGCTTTAACTGCAACAGGTTCATCAACTTTTTTCAGACCAGCAGGCATTGGCAACGTGACATGAGCTGTTTTTTTGACGGCATCAGTCACGCGAACCCAAGCATTTGTTGCGCCGGGAACAGCACCTTTAACCATCAACAAACCCTTCACGGCATCTGTGGCCACGACCTTCAGATTCTGAACAGTTACACGCTCAGCACCCATATGACCAGCCATTTTTTTGCCTTTAAATACCTTGCCCGGATCTTGTCTTTGACCGGTAGAACCGTGCGAACGGTGTGAAATTGACACACCGTGAGAGGCTTCCAAACCGGCAAAGTTATGACGTTTCATAACACCGGCGAAACCTTTACCGATTGATGTTGCGCAAACATCAACATATTGTCCCGGAACAAAGTGCTCCACAGACAATTCATTACCGACAGAAAGCAGGCAATCTTCAGAAACTCTGAATTCTGCCAGTTTTTTCTTGGGTTCAATTTTCGCTTTAGCGAAATGTCCTTTTAAAGGTTTGGACACATTTTTAGCCTTCACAGCGCCTGTTCCTAATTGAACGGCAGTATATCCATCCTTTTGTGCTGTTTTAACAGCAATCACCTTCAAGTCATCAACGCTCAGAACCGTTACCGGTACATGAGTGCCGTCTGCCTCAAAAATGCGGGACATTCCCAGCTTTTTGGCGATTAGACCTGTACGCATTATTATTTTCCTTTTCTAATTGGTTGACGTTCTTTACAAAACGCCAACATTAAAATTAAAGTTTAATTTCCACATTCACACCCGCGGCCAAATCAAGCTTCATTAAAGCATCAACGGTTTGGGGCGTGGGATCAACAATATCCAGAAGTCTTTTATGAGTACGAATTTCAAATTGCTCGCGTGATTTTTTATTAATGTGCGGCGAGCGGTTCACCGTAAACTTTTCAATTCTGGTTGGCAGAGGAATTGGCCCTCTGACATTTGCCCCTGTTCTTTTGGCTGTATGCACGATTTCTTTAGTAGATAAATCAAGCAGACGATGATCAAAAGCCTTGAGGCGAATTCTGATATTTTGGGTATCCATTTTTACTTTCCCTATAACTAAACGACAAAAACCTTCAAGAAAGCTGTCGTTTACCTTGTTAAAATTAAAGCAAACCGTTACATGCAAACGTTTTGCCTATGGTTTTATATTTAACATCACCGGAGTTTGTTAAGGACTCCGAACAAACGTTGTGGGCGGCTTATAACATACAACAGCACAGATTGTCAAGCAAAAAATGCACAAAAAATGAAAAAAAGTTAACGGCGGAATCTTTGACGCAGACTCTCTTTGAGTCAAATTGCCGATTCGCGCCGTTAACGATTTTGAGTCTAAAAATTTTTAAAAGCTATAAAGCTCCTCGCCCACTTGCTGACAAATGGGATAATAATAAAAATAGAAACTTGTTAAGACAAGTGCCGCCACGGGAACGACCACTTTTTCAAATGGAAAATGGGCGTGACCACCATTTTTGGCTTTCATCCACTGGTAAAAACGCGCCGATAAAACAAGGACGACCGCGCCTAAAATGGTGCTAAAAAGAAACGGATCTAAATAAAAAACGCCAATCACTTCCGAATGATACGTTAATTGCCCGATATAAACAAATCCAATCATGGCAACGGACAAAGCCAAAAGCACAAAATCACGACCATAAAAATTCCAATTTTTGCGATCAAACCACTTAATCGTCCAGTAACCCAACAACGCCAAAAATGCGCCAGCCCAAACTCCGACAACGCTATCATCCACCCCCAAACGACGGGCAATTTCCAATGAAGCCCCGACCGCAATTGTACAAACAGCGCAAGCAGGGTTAGCTAAAGCCGGTTTAATCACAAAAACACTTAATAAAAGCAACAAACTTAAAAACATTTTTTCTTCCTTTCATTTTCCTATTAAATATAACTTTTCTAGAAATTCAAGTAGATTAAGATAATTCTCCACTTTTAGCCGCGCGTGACCAAAGCGCAATTTTTTGACCGCCTTTTTGAAACAACTGCCCGCAAAGAGCCGGTTTCAAACAACCCGTAACAGAGGGTTCTGTAAAAGGCATTTTTTGCAAAAAGCAATAAGCGGCATCGGCAATAACACGCGCTTCCATATATTGACTACTGATACCAAAGACATCGCTCATTTCAATTTGTGGAATAACGCCCAAACAGCGTTCCCAAATTTTTTCAAACAAAATTTCGTGCTCTTGCAAAACAGCTTTAAGCTCTCTTTTTTGCATAATTTCTTTAAAATCCGAAAGACAGAGCGGATTACGCCAACCACCGCCAAAAAGCAAAAACTGCAAAGGCATAGACATATCTTTAGGCACAAAACGCAGACTCAAAGCAAAGTTATAAACACTGAAATATTCTGCCGTACGCAAAACATCGGCTTTAGCAAAAGCGTCCAAGCCCTTAGGCAACTGATACCAATTTGAATCTGACGATTTAGGCGGCATTTTTTCCAAAAAATTATGCCCTTTGGAATCAAGCGCCGATTGCATATAAAACAAGCGCAAAATATCCTCGGAAACTTTACCATCTCGCCCAAAAGCACCGTCAACATCCATCGTTTTTTGAAAGTACAAACGGCAGAGCATATCCGGAAAGTGATTAAACGGCCCAACATCCCAACCCAAAACCTGATTTGAAGTAATCAGGGCAATATTTCCCGTATTGCCAGCGTTACAAAAAGCCGCTCTGTCAAGTCCTAAAGCCTCGGCTAAATGTTTGTTATGAAGTGGCGCTAAAGGCGCGCCCTCACCACCAGCAAAAATATCATCGGAACGAAAGTCAAAAACCACATTTATGCCTGTTAAATCCGCCAAAAGTTGCGGATTGCCCACTTGTAAAGTATAAGGTTTGTGATGACCGGCCATAGAAGGCGGAAAATGGTCAAGGGTTTGCCCATGAAACCCTATTGCCGCCACATCTTTAGCTTTAATTTTGCTTGCTTTGAACCATTCTTTAAGGCTTTCTGCCACAAACCGTGTATAGTCATCAATACCCTCTGTAAAAGCCCTGATTTGCGCAAGCGCATTCACATCAGATTGATGCGCCTGTACAAGCGCGCGCAAAGAGCGCATTTTTTCGCTTAATTCTAAAGGATAAGCTTTGCTGTAAAATGCCAAATCACGAATATGTCCATTTTCAAACTCTGTAAGAACAAAGTCTGCCGCGTCCAAAGAGTTGCCCGTCATTATTCCAATAATTTGCATCAAAAAAAACTCCCTGTTGATACAGGGAGTGTAGAAGTTTTGTCTTAAAATTTATTTAATAGGTTGCTACAGCTTGTCTTTGCATAGCAATATTAAAGGAACTTTTTTCAATAAATTTCTTAAAATCACCCTTAAAGTGGGTAATATCGCCATGCCCCGCGTCTTTATATTTTTTAGCCGCCATGTAAACATAATCTTCCGGATTAAGTTCGCAACCCTTGCTAGCATTATATTCGGCAACACGCGCCTTCAATGTAGCAACTGTATCATTATCGGTGATTTTATCGGGGTTTGAACGTGTTTTTTCAAGCGCTGCCGAAAGCAACCTAAATGTCTTATCTTTATCACCTTCAGTCGCCTCCAAAGCCGCCTTAAAAAGCTGCCCCGTCGTCGGTTTTTTATTGAGCGTATCAGTCATGGACGTGCTCCTTTCGTGCATAATTATATTTATATTTTAAATATACCATAAATAAAGAACGAAAGCAAGCAAAATCTGTCACAAAAGTGTCACAATTGGGTTATGAGCGGCGATGAATAACAAAATCTGCCAAAGCGCTTAAAACATCGGCTTTTGGACCGAAATCTTTAAGGGCGTTTTGTGCCGTGTGAACCAAGTTTTGCGCCATATTTTTAGCCTCTTTTAAGCCATAGCATGAAACAAAAGTCAATTTATTTTGGGTTTCATCTTTATGGAGTGTTTTGCCCATTTCTGCAACACTGCCTTCCACATCTAAAATATCATCAGCCACTTGGAAAGCAATACCGATATTTTTGGCATAGACATCTAGCATTTCGCGTTCTTTTTCTGAAGCGCCACCAATAATAGCGCCTGCCTGAACGGCATAACGGAGCAAGCGACCAGTTTTCATTTCTTCAATATGACGAATAAGTTCTGCCGGCTGAGCAGATCCCTGCCCTTTTTCCGCCGCCAAATCTAGCATTTGCCCTGCGACCATACCATCAAATGCCCCTGCCCCTTGCGCCAAGAGCTTAATTAGTTCAATTTTAACAGATTCCGCATAATTTGCCTTTGCCAGCACTTCAAAGGCCAAAGTCAACAAGCCATCGCCCGCCAAGATAGCGGTTGGCTCATCAAATTGTTTATGACACGTTGGTTTACCGCGGCGCAAATCATCATTATCCATAGCCGGCAAGTCGTCATGGATGAGCGAATAAGTATGCAACATTTCAAGCGCGGCGGCGGCGGAAAAAGTATTTTGGAATGATTGCCCATAAAGTTTAGCGGTTTCATGGATTAAAAAAGGGCGCAGACGTTTGCCGCCATTAAGAACAGAATAAGCCATCGCCTGCATCACGCGTTTTTCAGCACCTTGCGGAAGAACAAAAAACGCCCCGACTTTTTGATTAAATTCTTCACTATAAGAAAGGAGCAAGCTTTGAATATCAGTCATTATTCTTCAATTTTATCCAGCGGTTTCAAAACCTGAGAGCCTTGCGCGTCTATTTCAAGTTTTTCAACTTTCAACTGCGCGGCCTTAAGTTTTTCGTCACAAAATTTTTTCAAAGCGGTAGCTTTTTCATAAGCCTCAACGGCATCATCAAGTTTAATACGACCGCCTTCCAAATCTTGCACAAGTTTTTCAAGTTCTTGCAAAGCGTCTTCAAAGCTCAAATTTTTAAAATCAGCAAGTGTCATTTTTCCTCCTTAACAGAGGAATATTTTAGGCTTTTTTAAAAGAATATCAACTAATTTTATAAAATTGTGAATTTATTATTGACGAATTTAATAATTTGAATAATATTTTATATTGTCGTATAAGACAGGTCTTGAACAGCCCGTTATTATGCGGTGACGGAAATCACCGAGAGCTTTGAAAAAAAGCAATTTCCCCGACCTTGGCCGGGGAGCTTTTAGTGGATGTCCAAAAGTTCGCACTTTAAAGACTAAGAGGTCATTGCATAATACATGATGTTCAACTTCCCGACCGCTTGAGCTCGTTACCGTATGTTTATAATTATAAAAGAACAAAAATCAATATCTACGGACTTGCCTAAGCAATGAGTATAAAGTATATATACTTTGCACTTAATTAAAACTTTCAATAACGTAGATTGATATTAAATAAACTCTTAAAAATTGTTAGGAGAAAAAGATGAAAAGTCAATCGTTATTGGCTAAAACTGCTATTATAAAAGCAATTAGCAACCCCAAGCGTCTAGAGATTTTGCATAATCTCAACGACAACGAATTAAGCGTTGGGAAATTGGAAGACCTTGTTAAGCTGAGTCAATCGGCTATTTCACAGCATTTATCTGTTTTACGTCGTGCCAAAGTGGTTAAGACGCGTCGCAATGCGCAAACCATTTATTACAGCATTGATAACAGCTTTGTTGCTGAAGTTTTGAAACTTTTGAATTTATAGGGATAGGAAGACTTATGACTAAAATTAAATGGCCAGCGGGAACAATGCTTGCGCCACTGCCGCCAGTTTTGGTTTCATCGGGGTGCAATGAAGCGCCAAACGTTATGACAGCGGCGTGGAGTGGCATTATTTGTACAAATCCAGTTTTGACGTATGTTTCTATCAGACCGGAGCGTTATTCGCATAAACTAATAAGCAAGAACAAAGCGTTTGTTTTGAATGTGCCGAACTTGCCTTTAGCGCGAGCGGTAGATTTTTGCGGTGTCAAATCGGGGCGAGATATGGACAAGTTCAAGGCTTGCGGTTTAACGGCTATAGCTTGTGACGAGGTTTGCGCGCCTCAAATTTTAGAAGCGCCACTATCGCTTGCTTGCAAGGTTTTAGAGATAAGGCCTTTTGGCACGCACGATATGTTTTTAGCGGAAGTAAAATCGGTTTATGTTGACGACAAGTATCTTAACGACAAAGGGGCTTTATGCCTAGAAAAAGCGGGGCTTTTGGCTTATGCTCACGGTTTTTATTATACTTTAGGGCGGCAACTTGGCAAATTTGGTTTTTCAGTAGAGAAGAAAAAGACGATTCGCAAGCGGCAAGCACTAGCGCGAGCAAATAAAAAAGCGATGAAATAATTTTGTTGACAACGGTGTTAAAATATGCCAAAACCCTCATTGTACTGATGCGCTCTTAGCTCAGCTGGATAGAGCAACAGCCTTCTAAGCTGTGGGTCGGGCGTTCGAATCGCCCAGAGCGCGCCACTACCAAAAAACACCCTAACGGGTGTTTTTTGGTAGTGGCGGATAGAACTTCTTTGCCTTGTGAAGCCGCGACAGCGTGCAAAACAAGGCGTAGAAGTTCTTTGACCGAAGCGTAGTTAGCGCGCCCATAGGGCAAGCTCTACGGAGCAAGACCTATAAAAAAGGTGACTTAACGTCACCTTTTTTTAATGGCGGCGTAGCTTTGTTCAAACTGTGAACATAATGATTTGAGCTCAATATCAGATTTTAAACAAACGTGCATGACTGCCCATAGTAACCAGCAAAATAACAGTATTTTGCGATTCCTTATAAATAAGAACCCAATCCGGTTCAATGTGCAAATCCCGATAACCTTTCCAATTATCTTTTAGAGGATGATCTTTATACTTTGCAGGAATATCTATTCCTTCTTCTAAAATTTTTAACACCGTGTGGAGTTTGCGCATATCTTTGCCTTGTTTTTGGCATAGTTTATAATCACGTTTAAACCCTGTCGTAAAAGCCAATTTACGCATAAATCAATCCTTTTCTAATTCTGCAATTGTTTCTTCAGCATTTAAGAAAGGACCGCGCACGTTGCCGGCTTGAATATCAGCCTCTGTTCTTTTCAAGATTTTTTCCAATTCTTTACTAGGTTCATCATAGGCAATATGAGGTTGGAAAGGCAAAGCCCGACTATGAATAATTTGTTTTACCAGCATACGGACGGCATCATTTAAGGTCATACCCATTTGTTCCAAGATGCTTTCAGCTTGTTTTTTACTTTCGGCATCAACACGCGCCTGAATAACCGTATTCATTTTTTGTACTCCCTTTTGCATTTTCAACACCCTTAATATACTACAAAATCATTACTAAGTCAATAATAATATAATAGTTTTGCGTTACTATTCAATAAGAGAGTTACAAAACCCTACAGAAAATTACTATGAATACACAAGTGGCGACTCGGCACAAATTAAAGCTTTTTCATTTTTATTTTAATCATTATTCTAACGCCCATTAAAAAAGACACCCTAGCGCACAAAACGTTAAAGTGTCTTTTTTCTCTATAAAGGAATTCATAATAATATTGTTACTTAATTCACGAAAGGTTTGAAAAAAACTCATTTTTCAATAAATGGAAAGGAGAAAAATTTTTCTTCTTTCCGATTCGCGGAAAGGTGAAGAATCTACCTCAACCGTCACTCTGAACGACCCCAAAAGTCATCCCGAACTCGTTTCGGGATCTCATCAAATAGATGCTGAAACAAGTTCAGCATGACAATTTGATTCGTTTCACCTGGATTCTTCGGCTTCTTGCTCGTAAGTTTTGCGTTAATCGCAAAACTAACTCGCTTTGGTCACCGCTCTGTAACGCTTGCATCGGCGTCTATCGTCGCCTCGCAAGCTAACAATCGCGTGATGTCGCCTAAAAAACAACAATTACTTTTGTTGTTTTTATAGGCTCCACGCCTCAGAATGACGTCAGGAGGCTGTTTCGCCTTTTCCACCTAAGTTTCGGGAAGGCGGAAAAGGAATATAATCCTTATTCTTTCTCCCGATTCGCGGGAAGGTGGATAGCGTGTGCAGATAGAGTGATTTAAGGGGCAAAAGTACCGCAGCGTACGTAAGAGGTACGTGAGGACACTTTTGCCCTCTTAAATTGCTCTAGGTGCCAGCTAGACACCTTTCTTCCGAGTCGCGGGAAGGTGAAGAACCGTTTAGATAGAGGGGTTTTCAGGGCGAGGGAAATTCTAGTGTACAAAAGAGGTACATGAATTTCCCGAGACCCGCAAAAACGCCTCTAGATGAGCGGTTATACACCTTCCCATGCCACTAGAATTTGTACTTGGCTGAGAGGATTCCCGTGTGGTCGCTATAATCCTCACGGAATCTGCCCTCGTAACCAGCCGCCACTTCCCATTGAGAAGTCACGTCTGTTGCGACTTTCGCACCAAGCTCAAAACCAAAGCGGTCAAGCTCTTCGCCGTCCACTTTGATCGCCTGACCATTGGCCAAAACAACATGACTGTTGTTGTCGTCTGTGCTCAGGTCGTAAGTCAAAGCCGCACGAACTTCCGGACGAATGTTCAAACCGTTGGAAAACGCAAAGTCTTTCGCAGCTTTCACACCGGCAACCGCTGTTAAGACATCAATATCGCGATCTTTCACACGAACGCCCAAACCGTTGGTGTAAGAATCTTGCGAAGCATGCAAGTATCTCAAACCACCTTCGGGTGTGATGTTATAACCATCGCCGACATGGAAGTTGTAACCATACAAGCCTTCCAAAGCCAATGTATCAACGTCATATTTTGCCTTAGCATCATGACCTAACACAGATTTCTTTTCCTCATAATCCGACCAGCTATAAGCGGCAACGCCTTTGACGTACCAATCAGCCGGTTGATATTGACCATATACGAACAAGCTATGTGTATCCACATCTGTATCACGAGTATAGCCGTTGATATCTGATTGGCTATAAGCATAGCCTAAGCCGACCTTACCGGCACCGATTTCTTTATCAACACCCATGGCAACACCATAAGTATCAATATCAAAGCCACGAGCTTTGTCTGTGTCGTCCCTATCGGCATAGTTAAACAAGCCTTTTATCCAAAGTTTAACTTTTTCAAACAGTGGGTTTGTTTCAGACTGTGCGACCATTGCCGATTCGTTATCATCCAAAGCATCGCTTGCGGCATCAAAGATCATATTGCTTAACGCGGTTTCACGTGTTTGAACAACAGGTGCGGCATCAGCAACTAAGGCATCTGCGGCGCGGCTCAACAATTCGCTATTGTTTCCATATTGCGATTCGCTACGCAGTGTATCTTGAATTTCATCAAAATCGGCACGACCGCTACCAGTTTTGGAAGAAGAAGTTGCGAGCAATGTTGCCGCCTCAGCTTCTTTCACACCCAATCTGTTGGCAACATCACCCGCAGAGCGCTCTTTAACGGTGTAGCTGACGTCTTTTGAGGGAGTTTTTTTATCTTTCTCAAAGGTATACAGATTGTTGGTATCAGCATTTTTATCAAACATCTCGTCTATAAAACGTGAGTAGGTTATTGGATCCGAAAAAGCACCACCATTGCTTGTGGATGTTAATTTTACAGATTGTTGGTCACTATTCGTGAAAATACCGTTTGTGCCTGTTAATTGAAGGTTGCCATTATTCATGGTCTTGTCTGTAACAATGACACGAACGGAAGCTTGTGATTCTTCTCTATACTGTAAAACGTTTTCAACCTTGCTTTCAACCTTAGTTGTATCTTTCACAGTTAAGCTTGACTTGCCTTTCATCTCAAGCGTTCCGTTTTTACCGCTGATACCACCGTCCAAGGTCAATGAAGCCCCGTCAGCAAGCGTGACTGTGGAAGTGTCGTCAATGTTAATGTCGTTCTTCTTATCACCAACTTTGTTGTTCTTAAAGACGTTATTGCCTTTAAAGGTGGTACTTGTTGCAGCTGTTGAAATCGCACCGCCGGCACCTTTTGCTGTGTTATCTTCAAAGGTCACGTTTTCAAGAGATAAGGTTGTTTCCAAGCCAGCAAAAATAGCGCCACCGTTACCGTTTGTTGCGCTGTTGCCTATAAACGAACCATTTGTAATTTTAAGAGCCCCGATATTATTGCTATGATTGCTATAAATCGCACCACCACTTGCACCTGTATTGCCGTCAAAGGTTGCGTTTGTAACAGTCAGTGTTCCGCCACTGTTTAGGATAGCACCACCTTCTGCGGTGGAGTCGTTTTTACTAAAGCGACCGCCTTCAATGGTCAATTTACCTTTACTGTAAATTGCCCCGCCTTTGTTGGAGCTGTTTTCAATAAAATCACTCTCTGTGATAGATAAGGGCTGACCTTCTACAGTACCCTCACTTTTACTGCCAATACTGATAGCACCACCGGCAACTCCGGAAGTGTTGCCTTTAAAAGTTGATTTGCTAATCTGCAAGCTACTCTCCTGACCATTGCTGTTACCTCGAGTCGCAATCGCACCACCAACCGTGTTGGAGTTGTTGCCTGTAAATGTAGAATTATCAATAGTCACATTGGAGGCAGAACCAACGAAGATGGCGCCACCGCCTTCGGATTTACCTGTATCTACATCATTTGCAAAGTTCGAGGCGTCATACTGATCACCATACACCTCGTTGCTATCAAAAGTTGCGCCGGAGATGTGTGTTTCACCGCCTGACCAAATCGCGCCACCACCGTATTTGGCTTTGTTCTTTGTAAAGGTTGTGCCCTCTAGAACGGTCAATTTAGCACCAGGGGTGTTAGTGCTTTTACGGTTTGTCCAAATCGCCCCGCCCTGTCTGGACTGATTGCCCTGGAATGTAGCACCTGAAACAGTGGTTTCAGAGCCTTCTTTGCCAAAAATAGCACCACCATGACCATTGTTGCTACCACTGCTGAGGTCGCCGGCAATGTTTGTATCAAACAAACCACCGTTGACAACCAAGATGCCCTCATTATAAACGGCCGCACCATTGTAGTCAGAACTTTTCTTAGTGTTGTTTCTAAAGGTGACATTGTTTAGGGTTAATTGTTCGGAATAATAGCTGTTTGGGCCATAGCCGCCACCGCTGTTAAGTTTGCGCTCTGTTTTAAAAACACCATCCGTATCACCTGTATATACTTTATCGGTATATTCCTCTGGTGCTTTCCCTGCGTTAAAGCTTTTTGCCCCAACCGGCTTAACATTTGCGGTAAACGCAAACGCCACACTCACAAGAGCAGTTGTAATTAAAAGATTATTCTTCATATTCAAAACATCCTTTATAAAAAATTTTATAAAAAAACCGCTCCAAAAGAAGCGGGCGGATGTTCAAAACCGTATAATCGCAGACGGCTCGGCTTATTTGGCAGAGCCTTATTCGCCGACATCCGCCCAATATATAAATTGAATCAGAAGTCGGCACAAATTTTTTAAAGTCGCGTGCACACGACTACGATTATCAAGGGTTTTGACGCCCTAGGCAGAACCTCTGCCATGCCGACAGTCTATGTAATCTAATGGGAATAGTCAAGCAAAAAATGAAAGTATGTGTAAATAAAAGAAATTCAAGCCATCAAAAGCTGCATAGAAAAACGAAAATCCCGAAACAAGCTTGGGATGACTTTTAGTATAGATTCGGGATCTTAGTAATGAGATGCTGAAACAAGTTCAGCATGACAACAAGGAAACAAGAAAATCAATTACTTATCTTCTAAATATGTGCAAAAAAACGTACGTTTAAATGTGTGAATTGTCAAGAAAAATTTTCAAGATTTTTCAAAAGGTTATTTTCTTGATGAAATGAACATTTAAACGTACGTTTTTTTGAGAAAGGGGAAAATTTCCCAAAAACGTCACACTTAGGACTTTAGTCCGAAGAGTCCAGGAAAAACGAATCAAATTGTCATGCTAAACACCCAAATGTCATGCTGAACTTGTTTCAGCATCTCTTTATGAGATCCCGAAACGAGTTCGGAACGACGATTCGGAAAGATTAATTGTCCTGGACTCTTCCACCCTTCGGGTGTCAGAGTGACGGTAAGTGCGTTTTACCCGTGACGTCATCCTAAGTGGAGCCTATAAAAAATAGTTTAAAAAATTTATTGATTTTTTAAGGTTTATGTATTACATTGTAATTAACAGGAGTAAATCCTTGCGGATGGGGTTCTGAATGTTCCTCGTAAATAGTTCGTAAGGTTTCCTGTATTTTTTTACTATTTAAATAGCAAATAATCTTCCACAATAAACTTTTTTATCATTTCATAATAACTTTCATCATTATGTTCATATTTTTGGAATATTCCCCAAGAAAGGAAATCAACAATTTGCAAGCATTTATGCCTTGAGGATGATTTTATCTCTAATTTTAAATCAAGTTTATTTTTCACTTTCTTTGTTATGTAGTCCGTAAATACTTTGTTCAAATATTTATTTGTATCTTTTTGAGAGACAATAAAGTATATAGGTTCTTTGATAACGACGATTCGGAAAGATTAATTGTCCTGGACTCTTCCTCCCTACGGTTCTCAGAGTGACGGTGGAGGGGAACTCTTCGGACTAAAGTCCTCAGTGTGACGTTTTTGGAAATGTTATCTCGCTTCCCAAACACCAATGACTTTTGGAGGCGTTTCGGGATTTTTTATTTATTGATCCAAAAATGAACGTAACCGCCGCGACCGACTCGGATGTTTGAGCTTGCGCAAAGCCTTTGCCTCAATCTGACGAATACGCTCACGCGTCACATTAAACTGTTGGCCAACCTCTTCCAAGGTGTGATCCGTATTCATCCCAATACCAAAACGCATACGCAACACACGCTCTTCACGCGGCGTTAAAGACGATAAAATTTTGGTGCAGGTTTCCCTTAAATTGGTATGAATAGCGGAATCTAAAGGCTGTAAAGCGCTCTCATCCGCAATAAAATCGCCCAAAGAAGAGTCTTCTTCATCGCCAACAGGCGCTTCAAGGCTCACGGGTTCTTTGGCAATCTTCATCACTTTTCTGATTTTATCCAAAGGCATAGAAAGCCTTTTAGCAAGCTCTTCCGGCACAGGCTCACGCCCCATTTCCGCCAACATCTGTCTTGATGTGCGCACCAACTTGTTAATGGTTTCAATCATATGAACTGGAATGCGGATAGTGCGTGCCTGATCAGCAATAGAGCGCGTAATAGCTTGACGTATCCACCATGTGGCATAAGTTGAAAACTTGTAACCACGCCGATATTCAAACTTATCAACCGCTTTCATCAAACCGATGTTGCCCTCTTGAATAAGGTCCAAAAACTGCATACCGCGGTTGGTATATTTTTTAGCAATAGAAATTACCAAACGCAAGTTTGCCTCAATCATCTCTTTCTTGGCGCGCTCCGCCTCGCGTTCGCCACGCTTGATTGTATCAACCATTTTACGATATTCAGCAATCGGCAAACCACATTCTTGCGACATCTGCGCCACATTCTCGCGCAACTGCGCAACTTCTTTGCCATAACGCTCCACAAACATTTGCCAATGCTTGTCTTTAAGGCGCGAAATATCATCTAACCAATGTGGATCAAGCTCCGATTTTTCATACGAAGCCAAAAAGTCTTCACGTTTGATTTTACAACTCAAAGCATAGCGCAAAAGCTTGCCCTCAAAGCCCATAAGGCGTTTGTTCAAATCGTTTAATTGCTCAACAAGCTGTTCCACACGCGACGCATTCAGATGAATAGAACTCATCAATTCAATCAGTTCTTTTTTAACCTGAACATACTTCTTTTCAACCGTGCCTGAAACTTTGCGCCCCGACATCAACGCCGCCATACGATGCGACTGAATCTTTTTCAAATCGTCATAATAGCTAGAAATTTTGTTCAAAATATCCAAAACAGGCTCTAATAAAGCTGTTTCCATAGCCGCAACCGATGTAGAAGAATGCCCCATAGCGTTTTCATCTTCTTCATTTTCTTCATCGGTGTTTTCTTCAACGGATTCGGCGTCTTCAATCTTTTCTTCTGTTTCAGATGTCGCTTCGTCCTCATTGGCAGATTCCTGATCTTCTATTTCTTCTTCATCGTCAACCGTATCGTCAAGCTCAATGTCAGATGCTAAATCATCATCAATATCATCAAGATTTTTTTCAGCTAAATCTTTGGTAACAGAATCCAAATCATCAACTTGGGTTTCTTCATCATCATAAACCATGGCTTCGCTATCGTCGCCATACATCATTTCCAAGTCAACAATATCGCGCAATTGCATTGTACCGTTCACAAGCTCGTCACGCCAACCAGCAATTGCCTTTAAGGTCATCGGGCTTTCGCACAAACCGCTAATCATAACCGTTTTGCCGGCCTCAATGCGCTTGGCAATAGCAATTTCGCCATCACGTGACAAAAGCTCAACACAGCCCATTTCACGCAAATACATACGCACCGGATCATCTGAGCGACCAAGCTCCTTTTCATCAAAGTTACCACTTTCTTCAGCGTATTCGGCGGTTTCTTCCTCAGCCTCGTTTTCTAAATTATCGGAGTCGGATTCTGAAATAATACTAATCCCCATATCCGAAATTTCAGACATAATGTCTTCAATCTGTTCCGAAGATTCGCGTTCAGACGGCAAAGCGCGGTTAAGCTCTTCAACCGTAATATAACTGCGCTCTTTGCCCTTCTCAATCAATTTCTTGATTGTGTTGCCCAAAGAATCAATCAATGGCGAATCTAAAGAATTCCCATCATAAAAGTCTTGATTTTCTTTATCCGACATAACGTTCCTTAAACCGGTTATCAGAGTCTTTGCGACTCCCTAAAAATGCTAGCGCCCATACTTTTAATTGAAACTTAATCCAATGTCAAGTATAACTTCAAAAAAAATATAAGTATTTTTTTCTAAATTTAAAGTTAAGAAAGTGCTTGCAATCTGTTTTAATTGTTTTATGCTTGTGCAAAGCTTTAAAAAGTAAAGGATTTTTTAACATGAAAACAAGAACCAGATTCGCGCCAAGCCCCACAGGCTATATGCACATCGGCAACCTTCGCACCGCGCTTTACGAGTATTTGATTGCTAAATCCCAAAACGGCGATTTTATTTTGCGCATTGAAGATACAGATCAAAAACGCTATGTGGAAGGCGCAACCGACATTATTTATGCCACCTTAAAACAAGTCGGCATGCTTTGGGACGAAGGGCCGGACATCGGCGGCGCGTATGGTCCTTATGTGCAATCGGAACGCAAGCCGATTTATGCTGAATATGCTCATAAGCTGGTGGAACTCGGTGGCGCGCATTATTGCTTTTGCAAACAAGATGAGGCTGATGAACAAAAAGACGAGGAAAATAACATCAAATTTCAAGATCCTTGCAAGCTTATTCCTTTAGACGAGGCCAAAAAACGCATCGCGGCGGGCGAGCCTTATGTTATCCGCCAAACCGTGCATAAAAAGGGCACTTCCGTTTTTCATGACGTGGTTTATGGCGATATTGAAATTGATTATGACGAGCTTGACGAGGGCGTTTTGTTAAAATCGGACGGCTTTCCAACCTATAACTTTGCCAATGTGGTGGATGATCATCTCATGGAAATCAGCCACGTTGTGCGCGGCAACGAATATATTTCTTCAACGCCGAAATATAACCTGATTTATGAAGATTTCGGCTGGACACCGCCTGTTTATGTGCATGTGCCGCAAGTGATGAAAGACGCGCAACACAAGCTTTCTAAACGAAACGGCGATGCCTCTTTTCAGGATTTGGTCGCCAAAGGCTATCTGCCGGAAGCTGTTTTGAATTACATCGCGCTTTTGGGCTGGAACCCCGGCACGGAACAGGAAATTTTTTCTTTGGACGAGATGAAAAAAATTTTTGATCCGGCACGTATTAATAAATCGCCCGCTATATTTGATATTGTAAAACTCACATGGATGAACGGCTGTTATATCCGCGCGCTTTCACCTGAAGCTTTTCACGCTTTAGCGTTGCCTTACTACCAGAAATGTCTCACAAAGCCGCTTAACCTAGCATTTTTAAGCCAAATTTTGCAACCGCGTATTGAAACACTGCAAGACATTGTTCCTATGGTTTCTTTCTTGGAAAATCTGCCTGAATATGATGTTTCGCTCTTTGAAAATAAAAAGATGAAGACGGATTTAACCATTGCCCAGAAAGCCCTACAAATTGCCCTTTCAACGCTTGAAAAGCAAGACGCTTGGACGAATGAGGCTCTTTTTGAGGCGCTTAAAACAGCGGCAGAAAATCAAGCAATGAAAAACGGGCAGATTTTATACCCTGTACGCATTGCGCTTTCAGGTCTGGCAACAACCCCCGGTGGCGCAACAGAGTTGGCGGTGGTGTTGGGCAAAGCTGAAACTTTGCGCCGTATTTCCGAAGCACAAAACCGTTTTTAAAGCTTGAATGGTATTTGCTTTCTCAGGTAAACGCTCATAAATATTAAATTTTATAAGATTTTGAAAAAAACTCTTGCCAAAGGTAAAATGTTGTGATAATCAACACTCACTTTTGGGTGTGTAGCTCAGTTGGTTAGAGCACTACGTTCACATCGTAGGGGTCACAGGTTCAAGTCCTGTCACACCCACCATTAAAAAGGAATGATACTTGTCATTCCTTTTTTTGTTTTAAAATCAAAATTAATTATCGCAAAATTTTAATCCCCTCAAACCGCCCATTTTCCGGCACTTTCCGGTTTTCATCAATCTCATTTATAGGCGCATTTGTGTGCTGGTCTGGTCGCGTATCTATTTTTTATTTTTACCAATTTCCCAAAAAAGATACCAAAATAGATACTTTTGGTCGGGACAGACCCGACCAAATTCGGCTTAAAACTAAGGCTTTTTATTCCCAACTGTTCGCGTTTCAAAACCCCTGTTTTTGTGAGCATAAAAATTTTTTCAAATTATGCCGAACGATTTTTTGATTTTGCGGAGTGTTGTCTGTTGAAAGGAAAAAACAATGGATACAGACAATGCTTTTGAAACTTTGATTGAACTTCTCTCAACTCCGATAATGATTTTGCTTGATGAGCAAGAAAACGGCGGAAAAGTATCTAATTTACTGGATAATAACGAAAAAGAGAGTGTTCATGTCACCAAGAGGTGACCAATGGATAATTTAATCAATTTAATATTTAGTGCCGTTCTGGTGCTGATAGAAGAAAACAAAGAAAAAGACACAAAAGGAGAAACCGATGATTAAGGTGGATTTAAATGTGGACTTGCGCAAAATCCCGTCTCTCACATTTCCTGAACTGAAGGAATATTACGAGGCTCTGTTTAACATACCGACAACTTCTACCCGCAAGGAATATTATGTCTGGCGCATTACCAACAAATTGCAGGAAATGCGCTTCGGCGGGCTGGATAACAAAACACGCCGGATGTTAGAGAATATGGAAATTAAGGAATTAAGCGAGCATAAAATGGTTGCCGGTATTGAGCTCGTGAAAAAATACAAAGGTGCAACTTATAAAGTGCGCGTTGTCAACGGCGGTTTTATGATGGACGGTGAGGTTTATAAATCGCTCGGTGCGGTGGCCAGAACCATTACCGGGCGCAAAATATCGGGACAGGCATTTTTCGGAGTATAGCGATGGAAGAAATCAAGTGTGCGGTTTATACCAGAAAATCAACGGACGAAGGCTTGGAAAAAGAGTTTAATACCCTAGAAGCCCAGCGCGAGGCCGGCGAAAACTATGTTAAAAGCCAAAAGCATCAAGGCTGGGTGCTGATTAAAGAGCATTATGATGATGGCGGTTTTTCCGGTGGTAACATGAACCGGCCGTCACTTAAACGGCTGTTGCAAGATGTTGAAGCCGGCAAAGTGAATATGATTGTGGTTTATAAAATTGATCGTCTCACACGTTCCTTAACCGATTTTGCCAAGATGGTTGACATTTTTGATAAATATAAATGCTCGTTTGTATCGGTTACGCAAAATTTTAATACTGCGGACAGTATGGGGCGCCTGACCTTAAATATGCTGTTATCCTTTGCTCAGTTCGAGCGTGAAATCAGCGGAGAACGTATCCGCGATAAAGTTGCCGCTTCCAAGAAGAAAGGAATTTGGATGGGCGGTTGCGTGCCGTACGGTTATGAGCCGATTAAACGCAAGCTGGTTATAAAGCCTGATGAAGCCAAAGCGATTAAGTTTATGTTTGAAAAATATCTGGAGTATAAATCGCCGCTTGCCGTATCCAAGCTGATGGAAGAAGCCGGCATGAAAACCTTTGCCAGAGCATCGATTGACCGCATGCTTAAAAACCCGATTTATATGGGCAAGATTAAACATCAAGGTGTGCTTTATGACGGACAACACGAAGCCATTGTCAGCGAGGAGATTTTTAAGGCGGCGCAAAATGTTGTAGCTGAAAAGCCGAAGAAACAACGCACTTGTATGTATGATAAAAATGAAGTCGGAATTATGCGTGGCCTCTTAACTTGCGGGTGCTGTCATTCTTTGATGACACCGACTTCCAGCCAGGCGCATGGAATGAAGCGTTATTATTACACCTCAACGGTGGCAAAAATGTACGGACATCACAAATGCACCAACGGATCTGTGCCGGTGGTTACGATGGACGAATGTATGATAAAGATTGTATCACAACTGTTTTTGGACCCGAAAGTTTTTCAAGGTCTGCTTGAGAAAGTCGCGCCGAATAAATCAATGGAGTTATTAAGGGTTTTGCGCTCGCCGGAGCGGGTATTTAATAAGCTTTCGGAAAGGCATCAATTGCTTTTAATGCGCCTGATGATAACCGGTGTGACGGTTAATGAGGAAACCATGGAGATAAACTGGACGGACTTAGGTTTGAGCTTGCTTCCGGATCATCTGTTGCAAAAAACAACCGGACATCAGACAATTTTGCCGATGCCGTTTGTAAAACATAAAGGTCGGACGGAAATTCACTTGCCGGAAAATATAGAGGTTGAACCGCATTTTGATAATGAGCTGATTAAGGGAATTTGTCTCGGGTTTAAGTATCAAAAAATGATGGATCAGAAGAAAATGAGTATCGCCGATTTGGCTATCACAGAAAATACCGATGCTTCTCATATCGGTCGGCTGTTGCGCTTGACTTCACTCTCGCCGGTAATTATCCGTACGATTTTGAAAGGCCATCAACCGCCGAAATTATACCTGCGCAACTTATTGCGTAAAACTATCCCGCCGATTTGGGAGGATCAGGTTAAACAGTTCGGCTTCACGATTTTAGACTAGGAAAATCAATCATTTACCGCCTCGAAATATATCCGGGGCAATTTTTTTATATTTTTTTTAAATTTTGCCGAACGACTTTCCGATTTTGCGGAGTGTTCCTTAGTGAAACAAGAATTTTAGAAAAGGAGAAATAACATGTTTCACAGAGACAAAAAACACTACGTTACTGCGGAAATCCGCAAAATTCCGGTTGCCTATCTGCTTAATCTTGAGATGACGGCTTTGGACGAACTTGAAAAGCGCATTGAGGAAGAAGGTAAACGCTCCGAGCTTGCCCGCAAATGGGTGGCCGGCTTAAAGCGCATTAAGCAAACGCTTAAAAAAGGAGGCGGCGATGGAAAATAGAAAAACCTCAATTATCATCTATCCGGCAGACTTCCTTGCTTCTGTGCATAACTTTAAGAAAAGCGAGATTGCAAATTTAATTGTCGCGATATGTGAATTTAATTTATTCGGTGCCACGTCAGTAAAATTATCGGAGCTGAATAAAAAAAGATTTGATGCGATTCAACAAGTGATTGCAAATCATAATGAGAAATGGCGTCAAACCTGCGAAATTAACGCACAAAATGCCAAACGCGCGGTCAGCCGTCGCAAAGCGAACGCTAAACGAACGGTCAGCGAAGTTATTGAGTTTCCGTCAACCGCTCGCCAACAGGAGAAGGAGAATGAGAAGGAATCTGATAAGGATAATGATAAGGATTGTAGAGAAAGAGAGACGGCTTTTGTGGATAACTTGAGCTACATCGGAGCTCCGACAGCTGAAGATGTGTCCGGTTATTGTAATGAAATTGGAATTACGATCAACATACCGGCTTTCATCAGTTGGCACAATGAGCGTGGCTGGAAGCATGGCAAGAAGTGTATTGCGCGTGACTGGCAGAAGGCTATTCGGCAATGGTATTGCAAAGATAACGAGCTTTCCTTGCATGAATTTGAAGTTGCGGTCTTGAAGCGAGAATACGCAAAAGAGCTCAGCAAAGGCGGTGCGTTATGATAACCGTTGAGCAAATCAAACAAGACCTGCAGACTGCGGCATTTGTTGATCGTATGATGCCAAAGATCAGACCACCGAAAGCCTCAGGCTGGCAATTTGAGATTATCTATTCTCAGCAAGAAATGGAGTTGATGGAACGTAAACCGCCTAAACTCCAACCAACCCTGGAACAAATTGATACATGGGAACGCGTGGTTTTAGATTGGTTTATGATTTTAGAACCGGAGGAAAGGCGTTTAGCATGGAAGCGAGCCAACCATATTCCTTGGAAATTTCTGTGTCGGGAATTCGGTTACGGACGAGCCGAAATGTGGCGACGGTTTCATCGGGTGTTAATAAAAATTTCCTTTTATCTCAAAGGGAAAAATGTTGGAGACAAAAAAGTATGAGACATTTTTGAATTTTTAGGTTATAAAACCGGATATAATCGGGGGCGATGAATAAATTGCTCCCGATTTGTCATTTTAAAGAGCTGTTTAAGGCTGATTTGTCGGGCTTTTAACAACTATTTTGTCGCGACAATTTTTAGCGCGACAAATTCCCAAAAAATTATTATAAAAAAGGTTATAATGCGGTAGGCTTTGTAACCTTGGTATTATTATCTATTCATGATTAATCCTAATCGTTTGAAATTACTGTGTTCGTAATGCAACAAATCAAGCAAAAATGTTGCAACAAAAAAACATGCAACATTTTCAGCAAAATGGTTTATAAATACCAGTATGATTGAGGAAAAATGTTCTGAACAAAAAAGTACTTAACATTTTTACCGAATTTGACTAGAATTTAATGTATAATCGGGAGAAAGTTGTAATGACATCTTTGATGTTTACATTTTTCCCAAAAGTGTGCAATATTTCAAATATAATCGGAAGAAATTGTGTACACAAAAAAGTCGTGGACATTTTTGCATAAAATGAGGTAATTTACTGGTATAATCTGCAAAAGATGTTGCGAACAAAAAACTCGTGGACATTTTCCCAAAAATCGATGTAATGCTGTGATATAATCGGGAAGTTGTTCCGAACATCTTAGCACTAGACATTTTACCTTAAATTGAAGTATTTTTGTTGTATCATCGGGAGGAAAAATGTGGTGCACATTTTTGTAGTGGACATTTTCACCGAAAAAGTGCTATTTTTTCGATATACTGGGAAGTAATATGTCCAGACATAAAATAACTGGACATTTTATCGGAAAATGAGATACTTTTGAGTTACAATGTGCGAAAAAAGTGCACGCGAAATTTTTAACTCTGAAACAACAAAATTGTCTAGACAATTTTTCACAAGACATTTTGAGCAAAAATGCATACAATTTCCTGTATAATCGCGAAGTAATGTGTCCTAGACACTTTTCTTCTGGACACTTTTATGCTTTTTCGGTTATTTGTTATTTATGCTTGGAAAATTGAATGCATTAAAAATACATTGGAATTTTTGATGTATTTTCAATGTGATAACACTCAAAAACAAGAAAAATGTACTGTACAAATTAGTGGGTTACATTTTCGCCTAAAATGTGGTAATTTCTTGGTATGATCGGGAGGTTCGAGTAACCTCCCGTTTTTCGTGACTATTTGAACTATCTGAACTCTTAATTCGGACTACCGGGGACGGCCTTAAAAAGCCGCCCCCGTTTTTTGTTTTAAATTTCAAACATCAGGGATTAATCATGAATAAAGAGATTTTCAACGGATTTCCGCAGTATATCCGTATCACAATCTGTGCTCAAATCAAAAAATTGTTGTCGACGCCGTACTTTGGCTATGACGACCGGGAAGATATTGCGCAGGACATGCTATGCCACTATTTGTATAAGTTTTACGAAATCCCTGATGTTGACGAAGCATTAGTGGTGCATGACCTGCGTCAATATGCCTTGCACTTGCTGGACAAACGAAAGCGAACCCGCGTACATTTAACATCCTCATTAGATTCTGATCAATCTGATGGGGATTTTTTTTGCGCCAATTTAAGCACATCTACTGACAATGTTCGGATGTTGATGGCTTATGAGTTTCTTGAAAGAGCCGATACACCGAAACTTAAAAAGGCCATGCGACTTATTATGGAAGGCGAAAGCATTGACTGTGTGTCGCGCACGCTACATATCAGCAAAGAGACGATTTATAAGTTCTTCAAGAGAATGCGAGAACTGTAAATTTGCAATGCCGGCGCGGTGGTAACCAATGGGTCCTTCCTGACGATTTTTCGTATGGGGGGCCGCAAGCCGCGCCGTTTCGCTAGCTGAACAGAAAAATTCCGGCTGGTCGGGTGCTTTGAAAAACAATGCAATATCAAATAGTTATAACAACCTCTTAAAATGTGGGCTGGTCATTTTATAAATCCGGCTGGTCACTTGGTGTTTTGAAAGGAAAATCTAATGGGAAAATTAGTATCAATGCGAGAATATGCGCGTATTCGCGGAGTGAACCTGAATGCGGTGCAGACGGCGATAAAGTCCGGGCGTATTCATAAGACGAGAGATGATAAAATTGATGTCGACGAGGCAAACCGGGAGTGGTTTATGAATACCGATCCGGCACAACAACGCAAACCGGACCCGCTGTTTGAGGGGCAAGGCGGCGTTCGAATGAGCAATATGGGCACGTTTCAGCAGGCAAAGACTGCAGATATTTATTATCGGGCGATGTTGGCTAAGGCTAAACTCAAGATGCTGACCGGCGAGATGGTTGACCGCAAACGTGCAGGCAGTTATGCCTTTAACCTCGGTCGGGCTTTGAGAGATTTGTTTATGAGCTTCCCTGTACACTACGGTGCCTTAATCGCCGCAGAACTCGGAACCGACGAACACCAAACCTCTGCAATCTTGGACGAGTATATCCGCAAAATGCTCACCGAAAGCCAGGATATCTTGAGCAAAGAGCTGTGAGATAAATTTCCACAAATTGCCGAATTTGAAATAAATAATGCGGACCTCATAAAAGTATTCAGTTGTTGCAAAATTTGCAATAACTTGTGCAAAAAATGCACGAGTTTAGTTTTTATAGAAAGCAACGTGCAAAATTTGCACATTTGAAATATATTTATGCATGCTCATTGAACTGTCCGGTATTTCCGGATATTTTAATAAGATTTTCCTCCGACTCATTGAAAAATCCTAATTATTTCTTGCAATTTCGATACGGCTTGAATAATATTACAATTGCTATTGTAGAATAATTAAGGACTAACATGACTACGGAGACCAGTGTTACTGTCAGACCGATACTTTCGGTATTTCTTTCTTCATTAAGGGATATAGGCTATTCCTTTGAAACGGCTTTGGCTGATTTGGTTGATAACAGTATTTCCGCCAATGCTGAAAACATTAAAATATATGCATTACCATCCACCGATAAACTTGTCATTGTTGATGACGGAAACGGCATGTCGGATGATATGCTTAAGGAAGCCATGCGTTTAGGAACACAAAAGGAAACCAGAGCTAAAAATGATTTGGGGCGTTTCGGTTTAGGATTGAAAACAGCTTCTTTCTCGCAATGCAAACGATTAACGGTATTTTCGAAATGCGATCAAACCATTTCGGGATATACATGGGACCTGGATTTTCTTTCACAAAAAGATGATTGGTTGTTACAGAAAGCATCTCTTGATGATTTAAAATCAAAACTGAATGAGATGAGCCCGCAAATATATGGTGAATTTTCTTCCGCAAAGCATGCTTCACTGATTTTATGGGAAAAAATAGACAGGTATTCTGAAGAAGAGTTTGATGAAGAACTGAAAAATGCCAGGAAGCATTTGGCTTTGACTTTTCACAGATATTTAGGTTTTCCGGGATTTAACGGTCAAATGGTTAAATTGTATTTTAATAATACAAGAATTGACCCGTTTGATCCTTTTACATCCAAAGATAAAAATACGGCCCGATCCGGAATGCAGGCTCAAACCGATGAATACACATTGTCTAACGGTACAAGCCTCTCTGTTACTCCTTACATCCTCCCGCCTCTGAATAAACTCTCCCAAAGTGAATATAAAGAATTGGCTACTACTGAAGGTTTTACCAGATCACAAGGGTTTTATTTATACAGACAAGGCCGCTTACTGATTTACGGTACATGGTTCGGTTTATCTTGCATTAAGGATGCATCCAATCTTGTTCGAATAAGAATAGATGTTGATGTTTATCAGGATCAGGAATGGAAAATAGATGTTAAAAAATCTACGGCTTTTCCGAATTTGGAAATCCGAAAAATTTTATCCCATTACGTAAACGTCCCGATTGATAAATCAAAAAAGGTACATAAAGCTTCCGGTATAGTTTCCAAGAAAACAAAAGAATGCTACTGGAAGGAAGTTATATTTAATGATACTTCCGAATTCAGAATTAATGAAGAGCATCCGCGGTATAAAGCATTAATCGAAAATATGACTACTGAACAAAAACAGCGTCTGAAAGGATATCTGGCTTGTCTCGAGGAATGCTATCCGAAGGAACAATTACACTCCCTGATGACGACAGATCCGTATTCGGTCAAAGAAAGAACCGTAGATGAAAATATTTTGGTGGAAGAAATTACTGAATACAAAAACATGGGAAAAGATAAAGAAACAGTCAGAAAAATACTTTTGGCAGATGAATACTATGTTAATGCCGAAAATTTAATTGATAAAAAGCTTGGAGAAATATATGACTAGCGATTATGAAAATTTCGTAAATCTGGTAAAAGCCGAAATAACATTTAATTTCACAGATGTAACCAGTATAACGGAAGCGGATATAAAAAATGTCGTCCAAGATACAAGGGATAGATATAAAAAAAGACATAATATAACTATATCTGATGAGGATGCTTTAAGAGCAGTATCAGAGTTATTACATTTTTATGCTGTAACCATGACTGATGAGGATTCAGAATTATTTGAAACAAGAATTAAATCCACTTGGTGGACTGACTCAGCTGAAACTCGTGAAAAAGATGGCAGGAATTATTATTGGAATTCCTATAAAGAGTATCTTTTGAAAAAAGACAAATTACCAGCTGATGTTATTGAACGGATTGATGAAAGAAGTGATAAAGTAATGAATTATCTTTTTGATCCGACCAATCCGGATATTAGAGATATAATAACGCGTCGCGGTATGGTTATCGGTTCGGTTCAATCCGGTAAAACGGCAAATTATTCTGCGCTTGTAGCAAAAGCGGCTGATGCCGGATACAAAATTATTATTATAATCGCTGGTATATCCTCTCTATTAAGAAAACAAACTCAATTTCGCATAAACTGCGGTTTTGTAGGACTGACGGATTTAAATAGAGATGAACCGGAAAAAATCCCAGAAAAACCTTGTACCGAAGGAACAGTTACAGATTATAGAGGGCAAGATAAGAGTGAGCTGGAAAGGCTCAGACCATTTGCAATGACAAACGAACGTATGAGCGGAGATTTTAAGACTACTTCAAGCAGAGCTCAAAACCAAACGAATTTAAATAATACCACATCTCCGCTTGTTTTTGTAATCAAAAAAAATACGACAGTGCTGCAACGTCTTATTGAATGGTTGGACGGTAAAGATTTGTCTGAAAAATCTTTATTATTGATTGATGATGAAGCTGATAATGCATCTGTTAACACAAAGAAAGAATATGATGAAGTAACGGCAATAAATAAAAAAATAAGATCAGTTTTAAAAAACTTCAAAAAGAGTGCTTATGTAGGTTTTACAGCAACTCCGTTTGCAAACATTTTTATAGATCCTATGCTTGCTGAAAATTCAGAAGATAGAGATTTGTATCCCAGTGATTTTATTATTTCTCTGGTTTCACCAGATAATTATTTCGGTCCACAAAAAGTTTTCGGTCCTGAAAACGCTGAAGAATCTGAATATATCAGATTACTTGCGGAAGAAAATACAGGTGAAGCGAAAGAAGATTGGCAAAAATACTTTCCGGTAAAGCAGAAAAAAGATGTTACATGTCATAAAGTTGATGATTTACCTAGGACTCTTAAAGAAGCTATAAACTTATTTATCTTTAATATATACGTTCGTAATCATCGTGGATATGCAAACAAACACAATTCCATGCTGATTCATGTCAGTTGTTTGGTTGATATGCATAGTGCAATAAAAGAACAAGTAACCAAATACCTTTTGGATTTGGAAAAAAATATAAGAAATTATGCAGGGATGAAAGGAACATCGGAATACTTAAAATATATAGCTCCGTTAGAAAAAATTTTTGAAGATATGTTAGAAGGTGATTGGGCTTCATCACCAAAATTTGATACTCCTGATTTTGATGAAATGCTTCCGGAACTTCCAAACATCGTAGCTAGTATTAATGTCGGTATGTCTAATACAAAAGAAGCATCTATTAAATATTCTTCTGAACACCAAACTAATATGATAGCAGTTGGTGGTAATAGTTTAGCCAGAGGATTTACAATAGAAAATCTCAGCGTGAGCTATTTTTTAAGAAATACAAAGATGTGTGATACACTTTTACAAATGGGGCGGTGGTTTGGATATAGACGTGATTATGACGATTTGTGTAAAGTATATACTACTGAAAAGTATTATGATAATTTTCATAATGCCTTGATTTCAACAAATTCCTTGGTTAATTGTGTAAAGAGTATGGAAAAAGCAGGAAAAACTCCGACAGAATTTTTAGTGACCGTATCTCAACATCCTGCAACGCAAATGATTTTAACCGCTAAAAACAAAATGTATAATGCAAATAAAGATAATGGGGTCTTTTTAGATGGACATATCCGCGAGAAAGGAACATATAATCGTTCGGAAATGGATGAAGTAGCAAATTATTTTTCTACTGCAGAAAATTTTATTTCGCAACTTGGGACTCCAGAAACAGTTTCTCAAATAAATAATTCAGATGACACAGAAAATTGCTATCGTTGGTTGAATGTTCCCGCAGAAAAGATTATTGGATTAATAGAAAAATGCCCAAAATCGTTTAACAATATTAATGATTCTGATTTATTAATTAAGTATATCAAAGAAAATAAAAAACATAATTGGCGTGTGGTATTACCCTATGCTCAAAATGGAAACGAAGTAAAATTATCTGGAAGTAATATATCTTTTTGTAAGTTTACACGTTTTGATAAATTAGAGGACGACAAAAGATCCTTTGCTGTATCAGATAAAAAACAAGAACAATTTGGATCACTTAAGGAAGAGTATCCTAAAGAAATAACACGAGAAAATCTAAGGCTCGAGAGGAATGATCCATTACTTATTGTAAATATATTTGATTTATACGAACATATGAGTAAAGAAGATAGAAAGCATAAAGAAAAAATATTGGTTAAAGAGAATTTTCCTTTTTTCTCACTTAGTTTTCCCGGAAGTTTTGAAAAACCAAAATTTAATCCATTGATGGGATTTAAATATAATAAAATACTGCAAGAACAATTGCGAGCAGAGATAAGAGAACAAGAAGAAAGCAGTGATGATACGGAGAATGAATATGAATAAAGCTGATAATTCAACCGTAATCCCTTGGAAATCTTTATCTGAAGGACAAAAGATTAAAGCTTCACCTGATGTTAAATCCGATATATGGTGGGTTCGTTTGCAAAACGGGAAGTATGGTCTTACAATAAATTTTAACGGCATTGTGCATATAGATCTTGCTCAAATTCGTTTTAGCGGAGCTGATGCTAATTTAGCAGACGTGAACGGAAAATCAGTTTTTGCTCTTTCTTTGCGTGAAGATGCAGATATTGAGATTTTTAATCGCTTCGGAGAAGACCTGGTATCCGTCCCCGTTTATGATGATAAGCAAAAATATGCGGAGGCACTGTTTGTAAGGATGAAACAATGGATGAAATTCTTACAAAGACTGAAAAAGAAAGAAATTGATATCAGAACCCAAATAGGCTTAATTGCGGAATTAAAATTTTTGCAATATATGCATTCGGAATATTCTCGCACATATGAAGAATTACTGGCGGCGTGGCAAGGTCCGGAAAGAGCTGACAAAGATTTTATGTTTGATGACTTTTTTGCCGAGATCAAGGCTTGTTTTGATGATGAAAACGGAGTTCATATTTCGAATGAACGGCAACTGGCACGAGAGAGCAAAGATTTATTTCTTGTATGTTATAAGTTTACTCAAGATGCCTCAGCTGACAATCTCGCGGATATTATATCCGTATTAATACAACAAATAAGAGACGAAAAAGAAAATCTTGTTATCGTATTTGAGCAAAAACTTTTGTCGGTCGGTTATAACCCGGCACTTTTATACGAAAACCTTGTATCCGTTAAAGATGTTTCTGTAACTTATTACAATGTTACCGATGAATTTCCGAGCATTACGGTAACAGATATTTCGGAATGTATCTCAAATGTAAAATACGACATTGATTTTATGGGTATGTCAAAGTATGCCGTACAAGAACTGATTGAAAGGAAAAAATAATGGCAGATACTCAATTAGAAGATTTTTATCAAGGATTTTATCAAGATGCTTTGACTGATTTTCAGGTAGATAAGGATGCTTCGAAAGCACAGATTTTTACACAAAAAATAGGAAGTTATCTGGAGCAGGACGGAGATGTCGCAGATATCACCTGGAGTGAATACATTCAATCAGACATTGAATTTGCCGGTTATGCATATGATGAAGAACGAAAATTGCTGACCATTATCGGAAGTCAGTTTTTCCCGGGTGAACAAATTGAGACACTTACAAAGGATATGTATGAGCGTAAATTTAAGAAAATGAAACTCTTTTTTGAAGAAACGGTTAATACAAGTTCTCCGTTATATTTCGTAATGTCTCCTACCGATGAGGCTGTTGAGTCGGCAAAGTTTATTTATGAACTGTTTAACTCCGGTAAAATTCAACGAATTATGTTTTTAATTATCACAAACGGCACGCTGACCAGAAACACCAAAGTTATTGCGCCCGAAACAATTAAAAATTTGAGAGCTGATTTTCAGGTGTTCGATTTGAAGGATATTTACAGAATATCAACTCAGGAAAACAATCTGCAGGAAATTGAAGTTTCAATCAGCGATTATACGGATGAAGGTCTGTTGTGTTTACCTGCATCTTTGGAAGCTCAGGACTATGCTTCTTATCTGGTTGTTATGCCTGGAAATGTTTTGGCCCAGATATATGATCAGTACGGACAGAAATTATTAGAGCAAAATGTTCGTACGTTTCTGCAATTCAAAGGAAATACCAATAAAAAAATGCAGATTACGATAAAAGAAGAACCGGAACGCTTCTTTGCATATAACAACGGCCTGACTTGTACGGCATCTTCAATTGAAGTCGAAAAACAGGACAATGTCTTAAAAATTGTCCGGTTAAACGGATTACAAATAGTGAACGGCGGTCAAACGACTTCAGTTATTTATAACTGTTATAAGAATAAGGTTGATATCAGCAATATCTTCGTTCAAATGAAATTATCCGTAGTTTCTAAAGAGGATGAATATGCGGACTTTGTCGGAAAAGTAGCAAGATATGCCAATAGCCAAAATCCTGTTAAAGAATCCGACTTTTTCTCTAACAGTCCGTTCCATAAAACATTTAAGGAATTATCGGAAAGAATATGGGCTCCTATGTCCGGTGGTCAACAGATTAAAAACAAATGGTATTATGAACGTACTCGCGGTCAATATTTGAATGAGAAAGCTAAATATGTCAGAGACGGAAAAGAAAAAGAATTTCTGTTGCGTTATCCGAAAGAACAAATGGTGGATAAACATTTGTTGGCTAAGACGGAAATGATTTTCAGTAACCTCCCGTACTTATCTACAAAGACAAACCAGGCCTTTCCGAAGTTTGCAAAACAAATTGAAGATATGCTTGAAAAGGATGAGGTTTCCATTAATGAGGCTTATTTTAAGGAAGCAATAGCAAAGATAATATTAACCGTTAAAACAGATAACATCCTGAAAGAAGCTGATTGGGTCAAGAGCAGAAAATCCGTAAGAGCCTATATTAAGGCTTACGCATTGGCAATTTTGAATAAATATATCAAGGAACATGAAGCATATCTTAATTATGCTGATGTCTGGGACAGACAGGATATATCCGACGATATGGAAAAAGTGTTGAATATATGTATCAACGTTGTCAGATCATATATTGAAGCTCAGGAAAACGAAGCTGATTTGCGTGAAAAATTCAGTCGTGAATATACTTGGAAAGAAATACAACAACTCAAATTTGAAATACCTGAAAAATTATTTGAAAATATAATTACCGAAAAAGAAACGGTTAAATTCGAGAAAAAAGAAGCAAAAAAACAGCAGGCAATCGATAATAATATTGAACGACAGGCATTTGTTGTAAAATTACCGTTCTCTGTATGGGGAAAATTATTTGCATTTTATAATGCAAATAAATCTTTATGCGGTGGTCTGAAGGAGTTTGAAATACTGGGAAAAATGTCAAAAGGTTATCTCCTTCCGCCGAGTGAGAAACAAGCTCAGATTCTATATGCTCTTTATGAAAAGGCTAAAAGCATGGGAGTAAAGCTTGATGGATAAACTTACCAAAGAGCAAAGACACAAAAATATGGTTGCCGTTAAAAATAAAGACAGCAATATAGAACTGGTTTTGCGTAAAATTTTATGGGATAACGGATACAGATACCGTAAAAACTATTCCAAAGTATACGGTAAACCGGATATTGTTTTTATCGGCAAAAAAGTGGCTGTTTTTTGCGACAGTGAGTTTTGGCATGGGTATTCATGGAAAGAAAATAAGGATAAAATACATTCCAATAAAGATTTTTGGATTAAGAAAATCGAGAGAAATATGGAAAGAGATGAAGAAGTTAATAAAAAACTTGAAAATGAAGGATGGACAGTGTTAAGATTCTGGGGTAAAGAAATTACAAAAAATCCCCGGGAGTGTTTTGAAAAGATTGTTAAAGCATTGGGAAAAGGTCATGAAATATAAAACAATAGATTTGTGTGCTGGGATAGGCGGTATTCGCAAAGGATTTGAAATGACGGGAGGTTTCAAAAATGTCCTTTCTGCGGAAATTGATGAATATGCCTGCAAGACCTATGAACATTTATATAAAGAAAATCCCAGAAATGATCTGACTTCCGATGAGTTTAAGAATAAATGTGCAAATTTGGATTATGATGTTCTTCTGGCCGGATTTCCTTGTCAAACATTTAGCAGAGCCGGAAAAAAAGCCGGATTTGAAGATACTGTTAAGGGAACAATATTTTTCCATATTTTAGAAATAATAAAACACAGTAAAAAACGTCCTAAAGTCGTCTTTTTGGAAAATGTTGATCATTTAACGACACATGATGGAGGCAGAACTTTCAAAACAATATTAGAAAGATTGACCCAATTAAATTATAAAGTAATCGGTGTTCAAAAAGAGGAAAATGGAAATATTTCTTATGATCCTAAGGACTTTATCAGAAATTCAAAGGACTTCGGTATTCCTCAAAATCGTCCGAGAGTTTACATAATCGGGTTTGATTTGAAACAATATCCTGATATCAAGTTACCAGATCATATTCCTTCCAAAGGTAAAGATAAGCTGTATACTGACTTGAATGACCTGCTTGATAAGAATGTTTCCGAAAAATTCTTTATGTCGCAAGGATACCTGGAAACATTGGAGAGGCATGCTGTCAGAGAGAAAAATAAGGGCAATGGTTTCGGATACAGAATAGTTAATTTGGACAGTATAGAGCATCCGATTGCTAACACCATTTTAGCTACCGGCGGGTCAGGAAAGGAACGAAATCTTATATTGGATAAGAAAAACGGCAAAAAATATGCCGGGAAGATGTATGGTCAAAAACAAACACCTATTAATAATAAATTTGTGCGAGTTATGACACCTACTGAGTGGGGAAAACTCCAAGGTTTCGTTAATTATGCTTTTAAGAATGAAAAAACAGGTATGGATACTTTTTCTTTTCCCGCAGATGTTTCGGATACCCAACAATATAAACTATTTGGTAATTCGGTTACCATACCGGTAATCAAAGAAATGGCTGAAACGGTACTGAAAATACTAAAAAAACAATAAATAAAAGAGGCTTATAATGACTATAGAATATCCAAGAGGTTCTGAATGGCGTAGATGGGAACTACATATTCATACTCCAGAGACAATAAAAAATGACCAATATATAGGCAGTAGCGTGGAAGAAAAATGGGATAATTTTTATACAGATATTTCAAATTATATCGGTGATGGCAATAACATAGACAAGAATATTGCAGTACTTGGAATAACTGACTATCTTTCTATAGAAAATTATAAGAAAGTCATAACAAATCAACAAAGATTACCAAATACTATAAAATTTATACTTCCAAATGTAGAAATGCGCATTCAACCAATTGCTCAGGATAGTCCTATCAATATACATTTTCTTTTTAATCCAAATATTGTAGATGATTTAGAAAGTAGATTTTTTTCTCAAATTAAATTTTCAGATGGTGATATTTCATATGATGCATCTAAAGCATCTTTAATTCGTTTTGGGAAGAAATTTGATGACAGTGTAACAGATGATGTAGCATACAAAAAAGGAATAGAACAATTTGTACCGTCATTTGATAGCGTACAAAAAGTTTTTATAGAAGACAAAGAGCTACGTGATAATGTTATAATAGGAGTATCTAATTCTACATGTGACGGTGTTTCTGGTGCAGTGTCTCATTCATCTTATTTGGAAAATGGAGAATCTCAATTAAAAACATTCAGACAATCAATTTATCGTTTTGTTGATGTTATATTTTCGGCAACGCCTTCCGATATTGCATATTTTTTAGGAAAGAAAGCCTCGATACCAGCTGATGAAGTGAGAAAGCAGTGTGGAACATTGAAGCCGTGTATCATTGGTAGTGATGCGCATACTAATAGCAAAATATTTGAACCAGACAACAAAAAATATTGTTGGATCAAAGCAGATCCAACATTTAACGGTTTAAAGCAAATTTTATATGAACCAGAAGAAAGGGTTAGAATATTAGAAACACAACCAGAGATTAAAGAAGATTATTATGTGATTGACAGGGTAGAATTTGATGAAGCAGATTTTCAAACAGATCCAATATATTTTAACGATAAGCTAACATGTATTATAGGTGGAAAGTCTACGGGAAAATCTATCTTATTACAAAATATGGCTAATCGTATAGATTCGCAGGAGGCACAAAAAAATATAAAGAAATCTGAAACAAAAACTCGAGAAGTAACGAATTTACGCGTATTTTGGAGAGATGGTGAAGAAAAAGATAGAAAAATAATTTATATTCCTCAAACATACTTAAATAAGCTCAGCGATAGTAAGCAAGAAAAAACAGAAATTGATCAATGGATACAAGAGGTTTTATTTCGGAGAGCAGAAATTAAAAAAGCCTACGAAGTTTACAATTCAGCAATAAGGGACTTGAGTATAGATGTTGATACAAATATTATAAGTTTTGTGGGCAAAAATGAAGAGTGTATTGAAAACATCAAAGCTCAAAAAGATATTGGTGATAAACAAGGAATTATATCAACAATACAAAAGCTTGAGTTAGAGAGAACAGAAATATCTAAAGATTTAAAAATCTCGGAAGAGGATATTAAAGCGTATAATGATGCGTTAAGTAATATCCAAAAAGCAAATGATAATATAGTAAAATTAGGCCAAGATAAGGCTATTATTTTGAGTATGGATTCTTTAATTCAAAATAAGAATCTGAATCCTTCTATTAGTGAATTGAGCAAAGATAAAATATTAAAAATCCAAGAAGAAATAGTAAATACCGCAAATCAAAAATGGCAAGGAGCTAAAGACGTAATAGTTAAAGACATTGATGACAAAATCACACAAGAAAATATTAACTTAATAACTAGTACAAATGTGCTTAATGAAAAGAAACCGCAAATTGATAGTAGTCTTGCTATTTTGGAAATATCAAAAAGAATACAAGAAGAAGAGCGCAAAAAGAAGTTATTAGAAGAAAAAGAAAAGGTCTTAGAAAGTTTACGAGAGGAACGAAATAAACTTTTAGCATATTTATGCTCAATTCCAGAAAAGTATAAAAAAATAAACAATGAATACCAAAATATAATAAATACCGCAAACATAGAAGATGAAGATATTTCGTTTTTTGCTACTGTAGTCTTTAGAAGCGATGCTCTCACGGAGAAATTATCAACATTATATATTACTAGATATAACAGTTTCAAAGAAATTGTAAAAGATAGTTTATCAGAAACGGATTATACTATAAAACTTAAAGAAATAATTGAAAAGACAATCAATGAAGAGCTTCCTATTAAAAGTGGTTTTTCAAAAGAAGATGTATTACGAGATATTCTCATAAGTTGGTACAATACGACATATAAAGTTAAAATGGAAGAGGATACCTTGGATGTTATGTCACCGGGAAAAAAAGCACTAGTTTTACTTAAAGTACTGATAGGTTTAGCTGAAAATAAATGTCCAATTTTGATTGATCAACCAGAAGATGACCTAGATAATCGGTCTATTTATGGTGATTTAGTTGATTACATTAAAGAGAAGAAAAAAGAGAGACAAATTATTATTGTAACTCATAATGCAAATATTGTTATAGGATCAGATGCTGAAGAGGTGATTGTTGCTAACCAAGAAGGGAAAAATAGTCCCAATAAAGAATTTAGATTTGAATATAAATCAGGAGCAATAGAAGATAATGCCCCTATGGATAAAAGGCAAAAAATAGATGACACAGGTATTTTAAATTCACAAGGGATTCAATATCATATTTGTGATATTCTAGAAGGTGGACAGCTCGCTTTTGAACTTAGAAAGAAAAAATATCATATATGAGGAGAGTAACTTATGCCGGAAATTAAATGTCCTAAATGCGGAGAAGTATTTACAGTTGATGAAAGCGGATATGCCGCCATTGTCAGCCAAATCAAAGATGCAGAGTTCCATAAGGAATTATGCGAACGTGTTGCTCAGTTGGAAAAATCAAAAAATGATGAACTGTCTCTTATTCGAACACAGGCGGTGGCTGATAAAGATAAATCTGTCTTTGAACTGAATAAAGAGATAGAGAGCCTAAAATCTAAACTGGAAACACAAGGAAAAGATTTTGAATTGGATAAAGAACGGTCTCTGAATGCCCTTAAACAGGAAAATGAGCAATTAAAGGCAAAAATTGAAAACAATGCTCAGGAACGTACTTTAGCCGTTACAACGGCTCTGTCTGAGAAAAAAGATGAAATTGTAGAAAAAGAAAAACAAATTCTTTTGCTAGAAACCAAGTTGCAGAATGCTGAAAAAGATAAGTTGTTGCAAGAGCAAAGCCTAAAAGAAAAATACGCTTTCCAACTTAAAGAAAAAGATGATCAGATTGCTTATTTTAAGGATTTAAAAACTAAAATGTCTACCAAAATGGTGGGAGAAACCTTAGAGCAACATTGTGAAATAGAATTTAATAAGCTCCGCTCAACAGGCTTTCAAAATGCATACTTTGAAAAAGATAACGATGCTAAAACGGGCAGTAAAGGTGATTTTATATTCAGAGATAAAACAGATGATGGTATAGAATACATATCCATTATGTTTGAAATGAAAAATGAAATGGAAACAACCTCTACAAAACATAAAAATGAAGATTTCTTCAAGGAATTAGATAAAGACAGAAATGAAAAAGGTTGTGAATATGCGGTGCTGGTTTCTCTTCTTGAGGCTGACAACGAATTTTATAATACCGGTATCGTTGATGTATCCTACAAATACCCTAAGATGTATGTGATACGCCCACAATTCTTCATTCCGATAATTACATTATTAAGAAATGCCGCGGCTAATTCAGCTCAATATAAGAGACAACTGGTCGAATATCATAATCAAAATATTGATGTAACAAACTTTGAAAATAAGCTTCTTGATTTTCAAGAGAAATTCGGAAACAACGTAAGACTGGCAAAAGAGCGCTTTGATTCCGCTATAGAAGAAATTGATAAGACTATTTCTCACTTACAAAAGGTTAAAGAGAATTTATTGGTGTCAGAGGATAAATTACGTTTAGCAAATGATAAGGCGCAAGATATATCAATCAAAAAGTTGACACGTGGTAATCCTACAATGCAACAAAAATTTGAAGATGCTCAAAATAAAAATGATTAAAGTTTTGTTCGTTTGTCTGGGGAATATTTGTCGGTCGCCGATGGCGGAGTTTGTGTTTAAGCAAATGGTTGAGGAACGTGGCTTGTCCGAGCAGTTTGAAATTGATTCTGCCGCAACCGAAAGTTACAACGAGATGTGTCACGCCGGCATTCATTATGGCACGTGCGAGATGCTGAAATCCATGCATGTGCCGTTTGAAGAACATTACTCTCGTCGTATTCGTCCGCGCGATTATGCTTATTATGACTATATTTTGGCGATGGACGACAGCAACATTGAGGACATTCAATCGCTCGTTGGTCCGGATACGGAAAACAAAATCCATCGCTTGCTTGATTTTACCAATAATCCGCGTAATATCCGCGACCCATGGTACACTGGAAACTTTGATGAGAGCTACTGGGATATTTACGAGGGCTGTCAGGCGTTTTTAGAACATCTTAAGTTATAATCTTGCGATTTTATAAATTAAACCCTAAATATACGATATAATAGCTACAAAAAGTATTATTGAACCCAAAGGTAAGAACAGATTAACATTAGAAAAGGTAATTAAAGAACTCCAACAAAGTAATGATTATAATAAATTTGCCAACGAAATGTACCTAAAATATCAAGAACTATTTGATTCAGCGGAAGCTAAAAGGGTAAAAGAATTTAGAGATTCGCTATGTCATAATATAACAGAAGATGCCCAAAAGATGATTTATTGCAAAGATATAATGATCATTATTGATGATGTAATGAAAATATTAAATAATATATATCAAAAAGTGTTTAATACTAGAAATGAAGATTTTTATAAAATACAGCAGATATCGATGACACTTGCAGATGACTATTGGTCTGCAATTTGCGAGCAAGCAGACAAAATGCCAGACCGTAATAAAGAACTTTTGGAGTTACAAAGAATAATATCTTGTTAGAATTATATTTTTTGTTCCTCTTTGTAACGGGCGGCCATTTGTTCAAGTTTGAATTGCAGGCGGTTGAGGCGGTCGCGTGATCTTGTCGGTAGCGGATTACCGTAGGCCTTTTTTAGCAAGGTTTCAATTTGAGTTAGGGTACGGCCGGCGTGGTAATAAACCATCACAAAGTTTGTCCGGTTGCTTGGCTTAATATCCTCGTATTTGCGCATTTTCATAATTCAATCCCCATGTATCGGCAGTAGGATGAACCGGACGGGTCAACATAAAGTGTCGGTTTGCCGGTGCATTGTAAGGCAACCACTTGGCGGTGGTTTTCATCATCATAACCGCCTTTGCCGGATAAAAAGATGTAATCGTCAAGTGGCGCTCGGCACACTGCACCATACCAGACCGGAGGCAGGTTCACCGTTTCTGCAACTGTTACTTCTTCGGCTTGATTGTTATAGCGCCGGCATAATTCCATCACTTCGTCAATATCTGAAGGTTTTCGGACCATGTAAATCTTAACTGTTTTCATTGTATTTCCTTTCGTTTAATACAATGAATGCTTGGATTTCAGCAGAAGTCCAGTGAAATATGATATAATGTTGAATTTATCATAATCCACTTAAATCCACATTTACGATCATTGATTCATCATGATTATTTTGTTTCAGAAACATCACTAAATACCAAGGAAGATAGGTTATTCTCTCGGTTTTTTGGATATTGTCCATACAAAATACAATACCTTTTTTTAGGTTCCATTCCTTAACTTTTAAGGCATTATTAAGTGCGGCATGTGTTTTATAATCTTTACCTGATTTAATTTCAATCGGCATGACTTCATCATTTTGCTGAACCACAAAGTCCAGCTCTCCTATATTCTTTTTATTAAGATACCGCAATGCGAAGCCATTGGCTTTTAAAAGTTCGGCAAAGGCATTTTCTAATATTCCACCCATATTTATAGATAAATTACCCTGCAGTATCTCAAATTGTATATTTTCCAGGCTCATTGCGCATAGTAAGCCGACATCACTCATATAAAGCTTGAACAAACGGCTTTGTTCGTTAATTTTAAGCGGGATCTTTGGCTCTGTCAGATTATAGCAGGGCAGAGCAACTCCGGCATCTGAAAGCCAAACAAAAGAATCCTCATAATCACGAAGTCTGGCGTTCTTTTGAACTGATGAGAGCATAAATCGGCGATTTTTATCATCCAGCTGTGATGGTATATTATCAAATATATTGTTAATCATATTTTTACTGGTGGTAGAATATTTGCTTATATCCTGTCGATATTGGGCAATAATATCTCGTTGAACATTTACGACTTGTCCTATATCATGTGTGTTTATAAATCTTTTGACCACATCAGGCATACCGCCGACAACAATGTAATACTTGAATAGATTAGACATGGTTTGATGAATGGAATCAGTTATCGGTGTCTGTTTTTCATAACATTCATGCAAATAATCAAGCGTTGATGGTTGAACTCCATTGGCAATACAAAATTCTTCAAAATCCATCGGATACATCTGGTATATTTCTTCATACCCCACAGGATAAGATGGAACTTGCTTATATTGAACGCCTAATAAAGAGCCTGATTCTATGTAATCAAATCGACCATCATCAACCAAAAACTTAATGGCTGTTCTTGCATTAGGACATTCCTGTATTTCATCAAGGAATATCAAGGTTTTTCCTTTTTCTAATGACTTTCCGATGAATGCTGTTAAATTCATGATTAAAGTATCTGCGTTCAGATCACCGGAGAAGATATCTTTGGCAGAAGGTGTTGTGATGAAGTTAATTTCTACATAGTGTTTATAATTAGCTTTACCGAACTCACGTACGATATAAGTTTTACCGGCCTGCCGTTGACCGGTTATCAATAAGGCCTTTTTTTTCGGATTAGCCTTCCAAGCTTGCAATATTTTCTCTGCTTTACGATACATTCGCTGTTCCTTAAATATATTATACACATTTTATAAGCTATATTTAACATAAAAATACACAAAATTCAAGAATTATTTTGATAAATTATACACAAAATTCTAAATAAATTCGATTTTAATATACACATTTTTCTTAAATTAGTCTGGTCGTCAGTTCTTATTTTTGTAATGAAACCCAGGTTGCGATACGAGAAAAGTGGTGGCCGAACAATAAAAATGGCCTGGCAGACTTAGATACCAATGGTTAGAATAATTTACAAACCGGCGCGAAAGTTATCCGATTTCGCCTTTTAATATCCTATCCACCACCAATCTTAAAGCCAAGTTATATAATAACAAGATTAAGCAAGCAAGCCATTTTCTTTAAAGCTGTAATGAGCACCCTGCACAATAATTAAGTGGTCATAAACCTTAACGCCAATGCCTTTAAGCACATTTTCAATGTCTTTGGTGCGCGCGATGTCTTCTTGAGAAGGCTTAAGTTTGCCACCAGGATGATTATGCACCAACACAACGCCCTTCGCTTTATAATCTAATATTGCTTTCAACACCTCTCGCGCATGTATCGCCACACCGTCTAAAGTGCCACGTTGCAAAACCATTTCATGAACAACACGCAAACCGCCGTCAAGCAAAATCAGGCAAAATTCTTCAATATCCAAGCGTCCCATTTTCATCTGACAATAATCAATCAGGTAGTCATACGTATTTATAATAGGTTCGTCACGCGCCGCCAATTTTTGCCACGACATTTTAACCGCCGAGACCGAAACAATTTTCAAAACAGCAATTGTTGATTGCGTTAGGCCAAACGCCGCTAACTGATTTTGCGATGCGCCCAAAACACCAGCATAATCATGAAATTTTGCCAACAAACTTTTAGCCAATGGCTTAACATCTTTACGCGGTATAGCAATGGTTAAAAGCAATTCCAAAAGTTCATAATCGGGCATACTTTTGCCCTCGTCTTTCAAAAAGCGCTCACGCAAGCGTTGCCGATGCCCAATATAATGCGGCTGAACCTTTTTTGATTTTTCTTTTTCTGTCGTTTCCACCATTTTTATCCTCAATGACATAAGATAATATATAAAATAATCGCAAAGAGCAAGCATTTTTACAAGCCAATTTCATATATTTTAATCATAAAGACACAAAAAAAGGCTTGACGCGAGCTTATTTTTAATCTAACTTCGGTTTGTTTTCGGGTCTGTAGCTCAGTTGGTTAGAGCGGGCCGCTCATAACGGTCTGGTCGGGGGTTCAAGTCCCTCCGGACCCACCAAAAAGCCTCCCCTCGCGGGAGGTTTCTTGATGAAAGGTTTTAAGAGAATAAAGATATAAATACCATTTCTAAACACTTTAAAATTATCTTATTTTACAACTATTTTCCAATAACCACCCTTGTCCGGGCCGATGCGATGAATTATGCCGTTCTTTTTCAATTTATTAAGATTCCATTTAATACCATCGGGAGTTAATCCCGTTTTTTCAGCAAGTTCTTTTCTTGTGGCTTTAGGATTAGTTTCTAAAATCTGTAAAATTTTCTGGGCAGTTTTCTGGGTAGTTACATTATTATTAATCTGCATTTCACGATTATCCAACAAATTATTTTCACCCAACAAGAGATTTCCAAAAAATTTATCTAAAAACACCATTGTATAAGAAATGTCTTTTTTGAGATTTTGATAATTGGCACGAACAAGCGCATTACGGAAATACTTAGCATGTCTCTCAAACATATCGTTATTAGTTTCAAAGCCCAAAGTATAAAGATATTTAATAACAAAAACAGCCGTTGTTCTGGTATTGCCTTCAGCAAATGGATGTATTTGCCAAATACCTGATATAAATTTTGCTAAATGCTCAACCTTTTGCTTATTTGAAAGTCCTTGATAATTAAAATTCTTTTCTTGAGCAAAATCATAATCCAAAGTTTCTTGAATACTATCCGAACGACCGTAAATAACAGTATCCCCATTTAAAATAGGTTCTTTTTTTGTAATATCATAAGTGCGTATTTTTCCAGTTATTTCTTCATTTAAGAGTCCTGAAAATAAAAACTTATGAATAGAAAAAAGTTCTACAGGACTAAAAGAAAAAGTATGCGTACTTAAAAGTAAAGATTAGAATCAGAATCAAAATAAATCTAATGCCAAAAAGAGACTTTTGCGCTTAGGCTTTTTATATTTTTTTATTGTCATTTAGTTCATCTTACATTAAAATTTCCTACGGAGGTTGATAACGTGAACGCTGATATTGAAACAAATGTTTTTAAGCGCACGCAAATGCGCGCTGACAAGCTTTTGGCTTATGGTTTTGAAAAAAATAAGACGGGGTATACACTTGAAAAAAAGTTTTTAGATAATGCTTTTTGGACGCGTATCAGCATTAATTTTGAAGGTGTTGTTCAGGGCGAAGTCATTGAAACCGCCACAAACGAAGCTTTTGAGCCTTTACGCGTGGAAAGTATGAACAAGGGCTACGCGGGCAAAGTTCGCGCAGCTTACGTGGCGCTGTTAGAGGAAATTCGCCGCGATTGTTTTATGCAAACGCCTTTTGCCACACCGCAGGCGAACCGCTTGGCGGCGCGGATTCATGAAAAATATGCCGATGCCCCGCATTTCCCTTGGGAAAAATATGAGGGCTTTGGCGTTTTCAAAAATCCCGATAACGGCAAGTGGTATGGTTTGATAATGAATATTGACCGCGCAAAATTAGACCCTCAAAAAAGTGGCAAAACCGATGTGATGAACCTCAAATTACCACCTGAACAAATTGAAATTCTGACCAAACAAAAAGGCTTTTACAAAGCTTATCATATGAACAAAAAATATTGGATAACGGCGCTTTTGGACGATACTTTAGATGATAAAACACTTGAAGATTTAATTGAAACAGGCCACCAATTCACCTTAAATAGCAAACGCGCGGGTAAGACGAATCAACATGTATGGCTTGTGCCGGCAAATCCGAGTTTTTTTGACATTATCGGCGCTTTTCAAAAGAAAAAATGCATCACATGGAAACAATCCGGCAACATCAAAGCCGGCGACACGGCGTACATGTATGTTGGCGCGCCCTACTCTGCCATAATGTTTAAGTGCGAAGTGCTTAAAACGGACATTCCCTACCATTATCAAGATAAAAATTTAACCATAACCAAAGTCATGGAAATTAAACTGATTCAAAAATTTAAGCCCAATCAATTTCCGCTGGCATTTTTAAAAACCTTTGGCGTCACAAGCATACGTTGCCAACGCACCATGCCTGAAAATTTGCTCAAAGCCCTTAATGAGAGTAAAACCGTTTAGATAGAATTCTCTTTTTGCACCCAAGTCAAAGCTTAAAATTGCAGACTGGCACGGATAGGATACCATCCATTAGATGTATTCGCATGTCCTCGTCTTCCATTTTTGAATTCAAGGTGAAATATATTAGAAGCAGATTCTGATTTTGTTGAAGACCAGTAATACAGATCCGTATAGATTGTTTGTGCAACATTTGCAGAAGCGAGAATCTCTAAGGTTTTGTTTATCTTTTGAATGACATTGCCTTTCGCGCCGCTTGTCTCCAGAACTTTTGTTATTTCAGCATTATCTGTGCCGTACATATCCATCAGTTCCCCTATGGCTGGCAAATACCATTTGCCTTGACCAAACGACGGCGCCACACCGGACGGATAAAATTCATGTGCCATTAAGGCCCCTCTTGCAACGCAGCGAAAGCGATAGTCCACTGTACCCGATTCATAAACGCAATCAGGAGTAACTATTTTAATCAAAATGTTCGTGCTTTCCTCGCCGTCATAAAATTTAGGCGATCTTTCTTGAAGAAGCTTTGTCTGCCCAGCCATAGCCTCTAACTCCGGTATGGCATAGCCAGTCAATCCAAAGCCTACTTTGTTCTGATCAGCATTAAATACAGAGTCCCCGTATCTTTTTACATTTTCTAAGCTTACAATTTTGCCGTGGTAACCACCGTCAGAAACATAATAAACCACGCCGACAGGGATTTTGCTTTGGTTGTTCGGATTATAATCTTCCACCAAACCGCAAGAGCCGTCAGAATAATAAACATCGCCAATTTCACAAGTTGCTTTAATGCAAGCGGTATAATCTTTATTGTTCGGACAAGTGGCAATATTTTTGCACCAAGAAGATTTCTCGTTACTTGTAAAGCCTAACTTCTCACAGTCAAATTCCGCACATTTTTTATAGGAAAAATCAAACGGACAAAGAATATAACCATCCTCAGCACAATTAGGATCATCATCTTTGGAATAATTTAATTCTTCACACGTCGGTTGCTTTTCACAATTAAGCGCCACCGCCTGACTTGAAAACAAAACCATCATTAAAAATAAAACATACTTCATTTTTTACTCCTTAATTATGAATTCTGCCCAATCGTCATCTCAAAACCCTTAAAAAACGTCATTCTGAGGCAGTTTACCGCCGAAGAATCCAGAAAAACACCCTTCCGAATCGTCACCCCGAATCGCCCCAAAAGTCATCCCGAGCCCCCTCAAAAATCGTCATTCTGAGCCCCTCAAAAATCGTCATTCTGAGGCGGTTTACCGCCGAAGAATCCAGGACAAACAACCTTTCCAAATTGTCATGCTGAACTTGTTTCAGCATCTCTTTGATAAGATCCCGAAACGAGTTTGGGATGACGTTTTAGAGAGACTTTCCCTCTCTTGTTCTAGCCAAAGAAATGTGGAGAGTGGTGCAGATAAAGTCGTTTCAAAAGTGAGGAAAATTTGAGCGTACATAGACGTACGTGAATTTTCCGAACTTGAAGAAACGGCTTTAGATGTGCCGCTATACACATTTCTTAAAAAAAGGTACATTTAAATGCGCGTTTCATCAAGAAAATAACCTTTTGAAATATCTCAAAAAATTTTCCTTGACAAAATGCACATTTAAAGGTACCTTTTTTTGCATATGTTTTGGCGATAAGTTGTTGATTTTACGGATAATTGTTTTTTCTTACCTTCTCTTTTTGGTTTTTTAATTTTTAATAAAAATAGAAAAAACACACCATTAGTTATATTTTTATATTGACATTTG